>NZ_JAKUFF010000083.1:0-16931 GCF_022663305.1 Bacillus cereus group sp. BfR-BA-01408
CGAGCCACTTTCGCTTTTTATGGGAATCCAGCTACAGTGGCTAGAATGTTCGGCGGCTTCGCTTCCTCCCAAGAGGCAAACAGCGCCTCAAGGTCAGAAGCTCCATCCACCTCACATTCTGAGCGAGCCACTTTCGCTTTTTATGGGAATCCAGCTACAGTGGCTAGAATGTTCGGCGGCTTCGCTTCCTCCCAAGAGGCAAACAGCGCCTCAAGGTCAGAAGCTCCATCCACCTCACATTCTGAGCGAGCCACTTTCGCTTTTTATTAACATTTGTTACAATAGTAAAAATAGAGGAGGGACGTTATATGCCAAAAGGTTCAGGTAAGGTTATTGCACAAAATAAAAAAGCATTTCATGATTATTTCATCGAAGAAACATACGAAGCAGGGCTTGTCCTTCAAGGAACGGAAATTAAGTCGATTCGCGCTGGACGCGTGAACTTGAAAGATGCGTTTGCACGTGTACATAATGGTGAAGTATGGGTTCATAATATGCATATTAGTACGTACGAGCAAGGAAATCGTTTCAACCATGATCCGCTTCGTACGAGAAAGTTACTTCTGCATAAAAAAGAAATTGATAAATTAGCGGGAGCTGCAAAAGAAACAGGATATGCATTAGTTCCACTTAAAATCTATTTGAAAAATGGATTCGCGAAAATGGCACTTGGTTTAGCAAAAGGTAAGAAACAATATGATAAGCGTCACGATTTAAAAGAGAAAGAAGCAAAACGTGAAATTGCACGCGCGTTCCGTGATCGTCAAAAGATGTAATACAGATATTTACATTTGTAAAACGGCGCGCGTATGTTATAATAACTTATGTAAGGTTGTTGCACATTGAAAAACAGCTCTTAGTAGCTATCACGAAATTTTCTTCGTATGCTCCATTTTTATCATGGGGACGTTACGGATTCGACAGGGATAGTTCGAGCTTAGGTTGCGAGTCGAGGGGATCGGCCTCGTTAAAACGTCAAAGCCTATAATTGGCAAACAAAACAATCTTTCTTTAGCTGCTTAATTGCACTAAAGGTTCCTCCCTCCATCGTCCATGTGGTAGGGTAAGGGACTCAAACTAAGTGGACTACGCCGGAGTTCGCCGTCTGAGGACAAAGGAAGAGAACAACCAGACTAGCAACTTGGAAGCCTGTCGATAGGCCGAAGAGTTCGCGAAATGCTAATATATCGACTACACTCGTAGAAGCTTAAGTGCCGATATTTTTGGACGTGGGTTCGACTCCCACCGTCTCCACCAATACATATTTGGTGGTTTTTTATTTTGTATGATATGAACCATAATTTTGCCAGTTTGGTGAGGTTATGGTTCTTTTTGTTTTGTGCTTTTATAAAATACTTAAGTTGATAGGGATGAGGCAGTACCCCTGAAACAGAAAATAAAGAAATGGTTATGGATGATAAGCAGGTAGATACTATAGCTGCTCGTAAACGCCTGATTGGTGAGTTTCTATTAATAAAATCACTTTATTTAAATGTTAATATATTTTGTCTTTTTATCCATACCTATTGTAAGATTATATAGAGTTCTCCTAATAAGCTGTTATAATGACTTTTTTTAGGAGTTTAATACCTATAAATTTTAAATTATTTTTGGGGAATAATTTTTTATTTAACCAAGTTATATTGAAGTAGAGGTGAACCATCGGTGAGGCAGGTGTTAGTAATTAAGAATGAACGGTCTTTAGCGAAGAAAATCGTAAGTGGTTTAAAGCAAGAAGGCCATTTCATTTTAAAACTTCACAATGAAAACGAAGGTTTAAATATAGTATATGAACAAGATTGGGATATTATCATATTAGATTGGGATTCATTAAGCATGTCCGGACCAGAAATTTGCAGGCAAATACGACTTGTTAAAATGACACCGATCATTATTGTGACCGACAATATTTCTAGCAAGGATTGCGTAGCAGGGTTACAAGCAGGAGCGGATGATTATATAAGAAAACCATTTGCGAAAGAAGAATTAGTAGCAAGAGTTCAAGCTATTTTAAGGCGAAGTGATTATACTCAGCAAAATGAGCCGAATTTTGTTCAGTTTAAAGATCTCCTTGTTGATGTATCTAGCAATATTGTGAAAAAAGGCGGTAAAAATCTCTCGCTTACGAAACGCGAGTACGACTTACTTGTATTTTTAATCAAGAATAAAAACACAATATTGAGCCGTGAAATGCTTTTGAATCAGGTTTGGGGATATAACGTAGTAGTAAATCCAAATGTAGTAGACTTATATATTGGATATGTAAGAAAAAAGTTAAAGTGCGAGAAGAAAGACAGATATATTCAAACGATACATGGCAGAGGCTATTCAATGATTGAATGATAAAATAGTTTATGTGAAATATGAAAAATTAGCTATTAATGGTCATTTTTTTTACAGTAGAAATCACAGTTTATAAGGTGCTAATCTACTGGTTAGTACGTGTGGGGGATGAATCTGTTGCGCATTAGTTGAGATTATATCTAAGTTATGTTTAATTTTATTAACTCACACCATTCACAAGATTTTCACAGAATTAATGACTATACTTATTTACAGGATATTCAAATGAAAATGATTATCAATATTGATTTAGGTGAATAGTAGTTACTATCTAATTCAATCTTTGGAAGTCATCATTTTCGAAATAAATTACATTATAAGGAGTATACGTATGAAAAAAACTATGCTTTTAAAATTAGTAAGTATTCTAGCAGTTTTCACTTTAATGTTAGTAGCCTGCTCAGATTCAGGTAAAGAAACTTCGAAGGCTACTAAAGATAATAGTAGTGATAAGCCAAAAACGGTTGAAATCACTGATGCGCATGGAAAAGTTACAGTTCCTGTAAATCCAAAGAATGTAGTTGCTTTAGATAATAGAACGTTTGAAACTTTAGCTGATTGGGGAATTAAATTAGCGGCTGCTCCAAAGGATGTCATGCCTGCTGATTCAGCATATAAAAAGGATGAAAAAGTTCAAAATATCGGGAATCACCGCGAACCAAATCTTGAAATTATCGCAGCTGCAAACCCTGACCTTGTAATCGTTGGTCAAAGATTTGCTAGCCATTACGAAGAAATCAAAAAATTAGTACCAAATGCAGCAGTTATTGATCTTAATGTTGATGTTTCTGAGAAGGCTACTAAGCCTGGAGAAAACTTAGTAAAAGGACTTAAAGATTCTACAGTTACTTTAGGAAAAATCTTTGATAAAGATAAAGAAGCTAAAAAATTAGTAGCTGATTTTGATAAATCTATTGAAAATGCAAAGTCTGCTTATAACGGAAAAGATAAAGTTATGAGTGTTATCGTTACTGGCGGTAATATTGGTTTTGCTGCTCCACATTCTGGTCGTGTTTGGGGACCAATGTATGAAATTTTCGGTTGGACTCCAGCGTTAGAAGTTTCTAATTCTACTGCAGGTCATAAAGGTGACGACGTTTCTGTTGAAGCTATTGCACAAACAAATCCTGATTGGCTGTTCGTATTAGATCGTGATGCTGCAACATCTGATGCAGCTAAGTCAGCTCCTGCTCAGGATGTTATTTCTAAATCACCAGCTCTTCAAAACACAACTGCTGTTTCTAAAAAACAAGTTATTTATGCACCAGCAGATACTTACACAAATGAATCAATTCAGACTTATATAGAGTTATTTGGAAATATCGCAAAAACTTTAGCTAAGTAGTGTAAAGGAGTACGAAGCAGTGTCAAAAAATATAATTTCTAGGGTTGAGAATATTTCTCAACCCCAGTTTTATAATCACAATAAATTATGGACAAAATCTTTTATAATAGGGATTATAGTTGTTCTAATTTTAGGGATTATATCACTGTTTACTGGCGTTTATGATATACGTGGACAAGAGGACGGAATGGAAATGTTTTTCATCACTCGTGTTCCGAGAACAGTTGCATTAATGCTTACTGGAGCTGCAATGGCGATGGCAGGACTCGTCATGCAACTTATTACACAAAATCGATTTGTTGAACCTACTACAACGGGAACTATTGAATGGTCAGGCTTAGGCCTGCTTTTTGTGTATTTACTATTCCCTGCCCCGACTTTAGTTCAAAGAATGACTGGTGCAATCATTTTTTCTTTTATAGGAACTATGATTTTCTTTCTATTTTTAAGAAGAGTTAAGCTTCGTTCGTCTTTAATTGTCCCGATTATTGGATTAATGCTTGGAGCAGTTATTTCTGCAGTGTCTACTTTTTTGGGACTCCTTTTTCAAATGACGCAAAGTATTGAAACTTGGTTTGTAGGTTCATTTGCTAACATTCAGGTCGGAAGATACGAATATTTATGGCTGATTGTTATCGTTACTTTGCTTATTTTTATGTATGCGAATAGATTGACTTTAGCTGGACTAGGAGAAGATGTCGCAACAAGCCTTGGCGTTAATTACAACCGAATTGTTCTTTTTGGAACGGCCCTTATTTCTTTTGCCGTTGGAATTGTTGCAGCTGTTATTGGAAACTTACCTTTCTTAGGGCTAATTGTTCCAAATATTGTTTCCATGTTTAGAGGTGATGATCTTAGAAGTAATTTACCTTGGGTGTGTCTGATCGGAATGGGGACAATAACTGCCTGTGATATCATTTCTCGAACAATTATAAAGCCTTTTGAATTACCTGTTTCTTTAATACTGGCATCAGTGGGAGCAGTCGTGTTTATTACTATTTTATTGAGAAAAAGAAAACCAAGGAGGCCACGATGATCACATTAGATTATAGAAATAAAGAAAATGTCGAAGTCGATTCTAGCCTTCATAATGAAAGTAGATCAGCTAGCGCTTTTCGTTCTAAGAAGGAAGCAAGACGTTATTGGATTGTACTGATAACATTGATTGCTTTAGGCCTCCTTTCTTCATATGGACTGTTAGTGTATAACAATCCAGTTCCGATAGATTCACCTTCTTTTATCCCAGTTGTTAAGAGAAGGATTGTAGCTATTGTTGCAATGATTATTGCAGCTGTTTGCCATAGCTTGTCGACAGTTGCTTTCCAATCCATTACGAATAATAAGATTATTACTCCTTCGCTTTTAGGTTTCGAATCACTTTATTCAGCAATTCACACGAGTACAATATTTTTCTTTGGTGCTAGTGCATTGATCAATTTTACTGGGATTGGTCCATTTTTATTTCAAATTGTTGTTATGGTCCTCATGAGTTTGATACTTTATGGATGGCTACTTTCCGGTAAATACGGAAATTTACAACTTATGCTTTTAGTCGGGATTATTATTGGTGCTGGACTAAATTCTATGTCAACTTTCATGAGAAAGTTACTTGCGCCTTCAGAGTTTGATCTTTTACAAGCAAAATTATTTGGCTCTGTTAATCATGCAGATCCTGCATATTTTCCTATTGTCATTCCGATGATCATAATTGTAGCAGTATTAATTTTTGCTCATTCTAAGAATTTGAATGTTTTGTCGCTAGGAAAGGATGTTGCTACTTCCTTTGGAGTTAAATATCAACCTAGTGTAATTTATACGCTTGTATTAGTAGCTATTTTAATGTCTATTTCAACAGCTCTAATTGGGCCACTTACTTTCTATGGGTTTTTAGTAGCAACTTTGAGTTATCAGGCGGCGGCAACTTATGATCATAGATATATTTTCCCAATGGCTTTTGCAATCGGATTTTTAATAATGACGAGCGCATACTTTTTAATGTATCATGTATTCAATGCTCAAGGTGTAGTTTCAGTTATTATTGAATTATTTGGTGGAATTATATTCTTAACTATAGTTTTAAGGAAGAGGGCTTTATGATAAAAATCGATAATGTTAAAAAGTTCTATACTGATAAGGTAAAAATAGGACCTTTGGATATTGAAATACCAAAAGCGGGCTTTACTTCTTTAATTGGACCAAATGGTGCTGGAAAGTCTACGACACTTTTGATGATAGGAAGACTTTTAGATATGGATGAAGGTCAAATCCAAGTAGCAAATATGGATGTTTCTGAATCCAAATCAAAAGACTTAGCAAAAGTTTTGACTATATTGCGACAAGAAAATCATTTTGTAACGAGGCTTACTGTTAGACAATTAGTTGGATTTGGACGCTTTCCTTATTCAAAGGGAAGATTAACTAAAGAGGATGAAGTTATTATTTCTAAATATATCGACTTCCTAGATTTAACGAATTTAGAGAATAGATATTTAGATGAGCTTTCTGGTGGTCAAAGACAAAGGGCATATGTAGCGATGGTATTGTGCCAAGAGACGGAATATGTACTTTTGGACGAACCTTTGAACAACCTTGATGTTGCTCGTTCTGTTCAAATGATGGAGCATTTGAGACGTGCAGCTAATGAATTTGGAAGAACAATTTTGACTGTTATGCATGACATAAATTTTGCAGCAAAATACTCTGACAAAATTTGTGCTATGAAAGATGGACAAATTGCTGCTTTTGGAACAGTAGAAGAGGTTATGGACCCAACACTTTTGACAGATATTTTTGAAACAAAAATAGAGATTATTGATGGTCCTTATGGGCCGATCGCTGTTTATTAGTTATAAAATGTATACTGTAGCTGCTGTCTATATTTTGTAGGCAGCAGCTTTTTTGCGATTGCATTTATAAAAAAGTTATTTTACATAAGGTGAATGTGATTCTCTCGTTTTTAAAATGTCGTAATCAAAAGGGAGGAGTAACATTATGCTTACAGTGCGATTTTAGATGTGGTGATATACTGTTTATGAGTGTTTGTTGTGTCGTTTTTTGTCGGTAAGTCGATATATTATGAAAATCGCTGATATAAATTGAGTTGCGCTGATATATTTCGAAAATCGCCGATATAATTGGAGTTGCGCTGATATATTTGAAAAATCGCTGATATATTTTGGAGGGGATAAAGATGATTGTGAAAGAACGGAAAATGCCCGTACATTTGCTCCAATTAGAAGCTTTACTTAGAAGATTGCCTGCTCATCATCCAAAAAGGAACGTGGTGGCTGAAAATTTAGCGAAATTTATGGCTGGCTATAAAGGAGAGCAGGCAATTGAATATCCGCTTAGTTTTCTATCTGAAACAAAATATAGCATTTTACATGACATTAGATTGTTTGATCAGAAACATTATTTCCAAATTGATGCCCTCATAATTTCTTCATGTTTTCTTCTTTTTCTTGAAATAAAAAATATCATTGGTACGTTAATTTTTGATGCAAAGTTTAATCAACTCATTCGAATCGTAGATGGTGCTTCAGAAGAGGGTTTTCCAGATCCGCTTTTACAAGTGAAACGGCAAGAGATGCAGCTGAGAAAATGGCTGAGTTTGCATGGTTTATATAATATTCCGATTGAATCTCTCATTGTAATTAGTTCTCCTCGTACAATTATTAAAACTTCAGATGAAATGCTTCCTAATAAAATTATCCACGGTGCAAATTTACCTAATAGAATCAAACAAATGGAAAATCAATATAAAGAAGATATAATTGGTAATGTAGATGGACTTATAAATCAGATTATGAATGAGCACATTCCGCAACGACAAAATATTTTTGTACAATATAAATTAAAAAAAGAGGAATTACTAAAGGGCGTGCAGTGTGAGGAATGTTTTACAATGGCAATGTTAAAAGAAAAACAGGGCTGGCGTTGCTCAAACTGTAATAGTACGTCTAAAAATGCTCATTTACGTGCTTTACAAGACTACACACTTCTGTTTGGAACAATAACTACCAATAGCAAATTGAGGGACTTTCTTAATATGCAATCTAGTTCTGCGGTTAAAAGACTCCTCAAAACAATGAACATCCCACACACCGGCACCAACAAAGGGCGAAAATATGATTTAACCCACCTCCAATTATAATTTTGCTATAATAAATAAGTATTTACGTGAAGGAGAGTGTGAAATGAAGTTTAATATCGATCATTACATAGCTAGCGTTTTACAGTGGATATTGAATATAGCGTTAATTATATTATCCATTGTCTTATCTATCTTTTTAATTAACGAGACTATCACATTTATTCAATACATATTTTCAACAAAGGAATATACGTCGTATAAATTGGTTGAAAGTATCATCGTCTATTTCTTATACTTCGAGTTCATCGCATTGATTATTAAGTATTTTAAGTCGAACTACCATTTTCCGTTACGTTATTTTATTTATATTGGAATCACGGCGTTAATTCGATTAATTATTGTGTCTCATGAGGAACCGATGGAGACGTTATTATACGCAGGAGCAATTCTTATTTTAGTTATCGCTTTATACATATCTAATATGAGGGATTTGAGAAAAGAGTAGTAGTGCAGACAAAGGTTTGCACTACTTTTTTATCCCGCTTTAATGGGCAGTAAGACCCCCACCTCAAAATGCAGCGAAAGCAAAGAAGTTAGGTGGGGATCGGGCTGATTAAATCTTGACCTTCAAGTTACTTGAAAGTTTACAATGTAAATAGGGCGTTTGAAATTGAAAAAAATTGAGAAATTAAGTGAAGAGGTTTCTTTTACTTGGAGGTTATAGAAATGAGTCAGGAATTGAAATTGCGTCCATTAGAGCGAGAAGATTTAAAGTTTGTACACGAACTGAATAATAATGCACATATTATGTCGTATTGGTTTGAAGAGCCGTATGAGGCATTTGTAGAGCTGCAAGACTTATACGATAAACATATACATGATCAAAGCGAACGCCGATTTATCGTTGAAAAGGACAATGAAATGGTTGGATTAGTTGAGTTAGTGGAAATCGATTATATTCACCGTAGAACGGAATTCCAAATTATTATTGATCCGAACTATCAAGGATATGGTTATGCAGCGGAAGCGACGCGTTTAGCGATGGATTACGCTTTTTCTGTATTAAATATGCATAAACTCTATTTAGTTGTTGATAAAGAGAATGAAAAAGCTGTACATGTTTATAAAAAGGTTGGATTTATGGTGGAAGGTGAACTGTTAGATGAGTTTTTCGTGGATGGTAACTATCATAATGCAATAAGGATGTGTATGTTCCAAAAGGCATACTTTGGAACGAAATAACCGATTGAAAAAGCTATAGATACTATTGTGTCTATAGCTTTTTTGTAATGTAAACAGAAGGTGTTTATCGAAAAACGATAAATAATTATTGACTTGTGATACTGTCAGGCTTATTATGATGGTAATAAGATCAATGAAAATTAAAGGAGAGTACAAGATGAAAAACAAATATGTAGTAGCTATTTCTTTCATGATTTTAGCGATTATTACTTTAGCTATACATGCTTCAAACAGTAAAGTAGGAGCGAATGGATTCCTTGAAGAACCTTTCTTTTTCCTAGTACCAATAAGTTATGTATTGTTCTTTAGTGGTATTGGTGTATTATTATTTGGATTTATTACTTCAAAGCTGAAAAAGGGCAATAGATAGGGACAAAACACTCACTATGAGATAGAAACATACCATATGGAAGAAAAAGAATAAGTGAGATGAATCATGATGAACCATCATTTTTATAATGGAAGACAAGTAGGAGCAGCTATTACTTTGGCTGGGGCACAGGGAACCATTCATGCTGTGAATCAAGTGATTCAAATGCAGCAACAAGCATATTTGGCACAAATAATGCAAGGACAGTATATGCCATACTCACAACTTCCAATGCAAAGTGTGCATTATGATGTGCATCCAGCGGGGTTACTTTCCATTCCATATGGCGGGACTTACTTCTTATAAAAAGAAAGCGACTGATAAGAGTCGCTTTTTTTATATTCCGCCTAGCTTCATTCCAAGGAATGCAAAGAGGATACCAATGATATAAGTAGCACTTAAATATAGAAATAGTATGCTAAGGTTTTTACGATTGAAGAGCTGAATGGACTCTAGCTTAAATGTTGAAAACGTCGTGAAGGCCCCCATAAATCCAGTGCCTAACAATAATTGCCAACCTGTAGTGACTCCGTTGCCAATTATATATCCGAGTAAAAACGCTCCTGTTATATTAATGAGAAATGTAGCGATTGGAAAGGAAGTTTTAGTTCTTTTTTTAAACCAATTGCTAATTGCAAATCGTGTAATCGCACCGAAAAATCCTCCTGTTGCTACTAATAAAGCTTCCATCATAAATGATCACCTTCCGTAAGATGTTTCTTAATTAAGAAATCGCCTAATGTATAGCCAAGACCAGACATAATGAGACCACCAAGTATGCTGCATGATACATATAAGAAGGCTATGCTCCATTCAGAATGATTGATCAATTGAATAGTCTCTACACTAAATGTTGAAAACGTCGTAAAGGAACCGATGAATCCAGTCCCGATGCCTGTGATAATTTCTGAAGGCAAGATGTTAAGCTTAGCGATATACGTAGTCAGCCATGCTAATAAGAAGCATCCGGCTAAGTTAATGAGTAATGTAGCTAATGGAAATGTATGATACCAAAATTCATGAATAGTAAGACCTAAATAATAACGAGAAAGGGCTCCTAATATACCGGCAATGCCAACGATAATATAAATCAATTTTCTCACCTCTTTAAATAGCTTGCTCAAAAAAATAGACTCCTACCAGTAGTGATACTGGTAGGAGTCATTAGCTAAGCAGCGTTTATGGCGAACTCCATCGCCTATAATTATTACATATAGTGTACTAAACATTGCGCTTGATTTCCAGTGAAGGAGTTAGGGGATTTTGTATTTTTGATAATGTAAGAGCAAGAGTTATTGTTTATAAACTAAATATAGTGATATAAGGTTTTTGATATGATAAAATATTTGTTATGTCTGTCATTCAGTTTTAGTTAACTGAAAATAAAGATAATTAAGTTATGTGTTTTAGAAAAGGGGCGTTTATTTGAAGAAGTTATTAAAAATAGTACTTATATGTATTTTAGTAGGGGTAGGAGTTGTAGGTGGTTTTTTAGGGTATATGACACTTACTAAAGAACAGCCTGCTGATGTTGTAAGTTTGAAGGTGGAAAATAATAAAGAGCGCGTATTAGCGACAGGAAATGAATTTAAAGTTACAACATTTAATATTGGATATGCCGGATTAGATAAGGACCAAGACTTCTTTATGGATGGAGGAAAGGGGTCTGGTTCAAGTAGTAAAGAGCAAACGGAAGTTAACCTAAAGAATATGCTTTCGTTTTTACAAAATGAGAATAGTGATTTTGCGTTATTACAAGAAGTCGATATAAAATCAATGCGATCTTTTGATGTAAATGGGCATGAATTTTTGAAAAATGGATTACCTGATTATGCTTCATCGTTCGGAAAGAACTATGATACAAAATGGGTCCCTGTCCCAATTACAAGTCCAATGGGATATGCGGAGGCTGGATTAAGTACATTTTCTAAATATAAAGTTCAAACAGCGGAGAGGTTCCAACTTCCTGGAATGGAGCCTTGGCCGAAGCGTTTGTTTGATTTAGATCGAGCGATTGTTGAGCATAAAATTCCTGTTAGTAATGGGAAGTTTGTTAGACTCGTAAATTTACATTTGTCTGCGTATGATGAAGGCGGGAAAATTAGAAAACAGCAAGTAGAGTTTTTAAAAGAATATATGAACAAGCATTATAAAAATGGTGATTACGTAATAATGGGCGGAGATTGGAATCAATTACTTTCTAACGTTCAATTAAGTGATCCGAAGTTTGTGAAAGAGCGTCCTGAATGGTTGGTAGAGTTACCGAAGGACTTTACTGATGGTGGCTTTAAGTGGGCTGTAGACTCATCTGTTATGACGGTGAGAGACGATGTGAAGAAGTATGTAGAAGGTGAAAACTTCGTCACGATTATTGATGGCTTTATCGTTTCACCGAATGTTGAGATTGTAAATGTGCAAGGAAAAGATTTAAAGTTTGAAAATAGTGATCATAACCCAGTGAGTGCGGTATTTAAGCTGAAGTAATGAAGTGCAGAAGGTGGGACTATATATGGAATGGTTAAAGAAAACTTGTTTTTCTAACCTTGAGAAAGAATCACAGAAAAATCATTTATTGCTGTTTATTACAATTTGTAGTTTCTTCCTTGGAATCATCGCGATTGGGTATTACGGATATATTTTTACAGAGAGAGCAATCGCGTTTTGGGTTTGTGGTATTTCTGTCGTTGTATTTGGAACGCTTCTTACTTTTATAGAAAGCATGGAAGCGATGTATAAATATATCATGACGTTTATGTTACTTACGATGTCTTTCATTATGGTACAAGCTTTTAATGAAAGCCCAGCTGTATTTCAAATGGTCTATTTTACACTAGCCGTTTCACTTATTTATTTAAGTGAACGTCTCGTTGTAATTCTCGGCGGAGTGGCAGTTGTAATCACATTTATTCTTTGTAGTTATTGGCCCGAGCAATTCTTTGCTTATACAGCAGCATCTGAAGCTGCAAACTTCGCAAGCTTGTTAGCGATCGTGACAATCGCTATGTGGGGCGTCACGAAAATTGGTTCTAACTTACTGGCTCGTTTAAGTGATGAGAAGCAAGAAGTAATGAGAAAAGCTCAGGAGTTAGAAGAAACGCAAAGGCTTATTGAGGAAACGGTTGTGAAACTAGATCGTAATTTCAATTATTTAAGACAAAATATGAATACATCGATGGAGTCAATGAGTGAAATCAATTTTGCTTTTGAAGAGGTAGCAGTTGGCACGCAATCACAATCAGAGATGATGCATCGTTCGGTAGAAGTATTGAACGATATGGAGGGAAATATTGAACAAATCATTTCTCAAGTAAGAAATGCATCGATTCGTGTTGATGAAAGCTTAGAAATTTCAAAAGGTAGTGTACATACTCTACGAAGTTTTGAAGCGAATATGAGAAGTTTAAATGATGTTGTTTCACAATCAGGAATTATATTTAGAGATTTAATGATGCAATCGAAACAAATTAATGAAATTGTAGATGTAATAACGAATATTTCAAGTCAGACGAGTTTGCTAGCTTTAAATGCAAATATTGAAGCTGCAAGAGCAGGTGAGCATGGAAAAGGATTTGCTATTGTAGCGAATGAAGTATTAAAGCTTGCTGAGGAATCGAATCGTTCTGCGGGAAGAATTCAAGGGATTTTGAAGGATTTTAGTAATCAAGCAAGTAAGGTAGAAGTGCAAGTAGAGAAATCAGAAAGAGTACAAGAAGAATGCAATGAAATGCTAGTAAGTGTTTTAACAAATGTAACGGATTTAGGGAAGTTTATTGATGAAATTAATGATGTAATGAGAGAAATCGTTGGTCATCAAGAAAGTTTCCAAGTTAAAACGACGAATATCGTAAAGGATGTTACACATGCTTCCAATGTAATCCAGCAAACTTCTGCAGCTACAGAAGAAGTGTTAGCAAGTGTGGAAGAAGAAAAACATCGAAATGATACATCTGTGAAGACATTACATACTGTTAGCGAGCAAGTGAAATTGTTAGAAGATATTTTAGAAAAGTAATATCACTTAAAAAGGGCGCAACGTTTGTGCCCTTTTTTCATTTAAACGAAGACTTGCTCGGATTTTAATTGCTTTTCTGCTCGTTTTCTGCCAAGCTTAAGAAGATGAAATTCAGCTAATAGCGGAATTAAAATACTTCAAAGAAAGAATTAAATAGGTGACGTATATGATCGAAGTTAAGACTTCTGAACTTAGTGATGGAGAATTTAATAGAGGTGTATTTGCAACTCGTGATATTAAAAAAGGTGAGTTGATACACGCAGCGCCGGTTATCTCTTATCCGAATGAACAGCATGAACACATTGAGAAAACATTACTTGCTGACTACGCATTTGAGTATGGGATTAATCATACGGCAATCCTTTTAGGATACGGCATGTTATTCAATCATTCATATACACCGAATGCGACGTATGATATTGTCTTTGAGAATCATACATTTAACTTCTATGCTTATAAAGATATAAAAGCAGGAGAAGAAATTTTAATCAATTATAATGGTGAAGTGGATAACGATGAACTGTTATGGTTTGATAAAGAAAAAGAAGAGAACGAAAAGTAATTTAAAATAAGTAATGAAAAAGATGTTTTTACATAGGTAAAAGCATCTTTTTTATTGATGAAAATAAAGCAAAAATTACAAAAAAATACCACTTTATTTTCGTATGGTATAGTAAGATACTGAAGGGTAGTGTTTTGAAAAAGTAATATATTTTACAAATTGTTGTCTTTCTGATGACATGTCAAGTTTAGTAGCCCATTTGGGTTGCTTTATTATGCAATATATATTTTAATATGAGTGGCACCTCTTATAAATTAAGAGGTTAATAGGTGTCTCGAATTGATTTTGGGTACACTGTATCCACCACTTTAGGTTCATTTCATGTATGTGGGGATATTATGGGCCCGTATAACGGGATAAAAAGATTATAGAAATAGAGGAATCGTAAAATGAATATGCAAGAGGTTTATGAATATTTAAGTACGGTATTGCCTGAAGGTCATGTGAAACAAGATGAAATGTTAAAGAATCATACGCATATTAAAGTTGGCGGAAAAGCAGATGTTTTTGTTGCGCCGACAAATTATGACGAAATTCAAGAAGTTATTAAATATGCGAACAAATATAATATTCCAGTTACGTTTTTAGGAAATGGATCGAATGTTATTATTAAAGATGGTGGAATTCGCGGGATTACAGTAAGTTTAATTCATATTACAGGTGTTACTGTAACAGGAACGACGATTGTAGCACAGTGCGGTGCAGCAATTATTGACGTATCACGTATTGCACTAGAACATAACTTAACGGGTCTTGAGTTTGCTTGTGGTATTCCAGGTTCAGTTGGTGGAGCATTATATATGAATGCAGGTGCATACGGCGGTGAAATTTCGTATGTATTAACAGAAGCTGTCGTAATGACAGGTGATGGAGAGCTACGTACTTTGACGAAAGAAGCATTTGAATTTGGATATCGTAAGAGTGTATTTGCGAACAACCATTACATTATTCTTGAAGCGAGATTTGAACTTGAAGAAGGTGTACATGAAGAAATTAAAGCGAAAATGGATGATTTAACGTTTAAACGTGAGTCAAAACAGCCTCTAGAATATCCTTCATGCGGTAGCGTATTTAAACGCCCACCAAATAACTTTGCTGGTAAATTGATTCAAGAATCAGGACTACAAGGTAAGCGAATTGGTGGAGTAGAAGTTTCTCTAAAACACGCTGGGTTTATGGTGAATGTTGATAACGGAACAGCACAAGATTATATCGATTTAATTCACTTCGTACAAAAAACAGTTGAAGAGAAATTTGGCGTGAAGTTAGAGCGTGAAGTAAGGATTATTGGAGAAGATAAAGAATAACATATACGTATGAAACTGCGAATTATTTTAAAATAATATTTGGGTATTGTTGACAATTTGTTTGCAATTCAATATAATGGCTAATAATTTAACAAATAACATACGTTGAAAGAGCCCAGTAGCAGTTTGTCACTGTTAACGAGAGAGCTAGGGGATGCTGGAACCTAGCACAAACAAACTTGTGAATTACACTCTGGAGTATCTTAGGTAATGCTAAGCGGATTGGCAATCGATACTATTGCTGAGAGTGGTATGAGTAGCTATGCTATTTATACAAACTGGGTGGTAACACGGTGAATCATCGTCCCTATGTCATAGACATAGGGATTTTTTGTTTTTAAAAAATAAAGGGGATGACAAAAAATGAACATTATTGATGAATTAGAATGGCGCGGCGCCATTAATCAGCAGACTGACGAAGAGGGTTTACGTAAGCTAGTAGAAGAGAAAAAGATTTCGCTATACTGCGGAGTTGATCCGACTGGTGATAGTATGCATATCGGACATTTGATTCCGTTTATGATGATGAAAAGATTTCAGTTAGCTGGCCATCATCCGGTTATTTTAATTGGCGGAGCAACAGGAACCATTGGTGATCCGAGTGGACGTCAATCAGAACGCCAACTTCAAACGTTAGAAGTAGTTCAACATAATGTGGATGCGTTAACAGCGCAAATGAAAAAGCTATTTGATTTTGGCGGAAATAGTGAAGTAAAGATGGTAAATAACTACGATTGGACACATGAAATAAATATTATTGAGTTTTTACGTGATTACGGGAAAAACTTTAGCATTAATAGTATGTTAGCAAAAGATATCGTAGCAAGTCGTTTAGATACAGGAATTTCTTTCACAGAATTTACGTACCAAATCTTACAAGCGATGGACTTCCATCATTTATACACGAAAGAAGATGTTCAACTACAAATTGGCGGTAGTGACCAATGGGGAAATATTACGAGTGGTTTAGATTTAATTCGTAAGTTAGAAGGGCACGAAGCGAAGGTATTCGGATTGACGATTCCACTATTATTGAAATCAGATGGTACGAAGTTTGGTAAATCAGCAGGTGGTGCAGTTTGGCTTGATCCTGAAAAAACAACACCGTTTGAATTTTACCAGTTCTGGGTGAATACAGATGACCGTGATGTCGTTAAATACTTGAAATACTTTACGTTCTTAACGAAAGAGCGCATCGATGAGTTGGCAGTGAAGGTAGAAACAGAGCCTCATAAACGTGAAGCGCAAAAAGTATTAGCGGAAGAAATGACGAAATTTGTTCATGGAGAAGAAGCGTTGCTACAAGCTGTGAAAATTACAGAAGCGTTATTTAGCGGAGATATTAAATCGTTAACAGCCGATGAAATTGAACAAGGCTTTAAAGAAATGCCAACATTTCAGTCTTCAAAAGAGACGAAAAATATCGTAGAATGGCTCGTTGATTTAGGAATCGAACCATCTAGACGACAAGCACGCGAAGATATTAATAATGGAGCTATTTCTATGAATGGCGAAAAAGTAACGGATGTAGGTACAGATGTTACGGTAGAAAATTCATTTGATGGACGATTTATTATTATTCGTAAAGGGAAGAAGAACTACAGCCTTGTGAAGTTAGGATAGTAAACAAGACGGAAAAATTATATCGGCGATTTTT
>NZ_JAKUFF010000084.1:0-16859 GCF_022663305.1 Bacillus cereus group sp. BfR-BA-01408
CGCAGGTTCAAATCCTGTCCCCGCAACCAAATGGTCCCGTGGTGTAGTGGTTAACATGCCTGCCTGTCACGCAGGAGATCGCCGGTTCGACCCCGGTCGGGACCGCCATTTTAATAAGGCTCGGTAGCTCAGTCGGTAGAGCAGAGGACTGAAAATCCTCGTGTCGGCGGTTCGATTCCGTCCCGAGCCACCATTTATCTTAATCATATACGCCGGCTTAGCTCAATTGGTAGAGCAACTGACTTGTAATCAGTAGGTTGGGGGTTCAAGTCCTCTAGCCGGCACCATGTAAGTTTCGGAGGGGTAGCGAAGTGGCTAAACGCGGCGGACTGTAAATCCGCTCCTTCGGGTTCGGCAGTTCGAATCTGCCCCCCTCCACCATTTACATAGGGGCATAGTTTAAAGGTAGAACTGAGGTCTCCAAAACCTCCAGTGTGGGTTCGATTCCTACTGCCCCTGCCAAATATATTTACACAACATGGCGGTTGTGGCGAAGTGGTTAACGCACCGGATTGTGGCTCCGGCATTCGTGGGTTCGATTCCCATCAGTCGCCCCATTTTTATTTTAAAAATTATAAATAATCTAATGGATGCTTACATATAATTAAGTAAGAATTCGATGGGCTATAGCCAAGCGGTAAGGCAACGGACTTTGACTCCGTCATGCGCTGGTTCGAATCCAGCTAGCCCAGCCATTTTTGCGGAAGTAGTTCAGTGGTAGAATACAACCTTGCCAAGGTTGGGGTCGCGGGTTCGAATCCCGTCTTCCGCTCCAGTAAAATTTTATATGGCGGCATAGCCAAGTGGTAAGGCAGAGGTCTGCAAAACCTTTATCACCGGTTCAAATCCGGTTGCCGCCTTTTCTTTTGTGCCGATGTGGCGGAATTGGCAGACGCGCACGACTCAAAATCGTGTTCCTTCGGGAGTGTCGGTTCGACCCCGACCATCGGTATCACGAACGGCGTAATAAAAAAGACTCTACACCAAATGTGTAGAGTCTTTTTTATATTTTCATCATACTAAAGAATAAGCACAAATAGGTACTAAATGATTAAGATAAACGTATTCATGTAGTATTTGAATGTGTCATAATTCTCCCCCTCTATACTCACTTCAAATTTTTTCCTATTTTAATTATACAACAATAGAAAGGAATTAAGGGAATATTATGGAAATCGGTATCGGTGATGTAAAAAACTCTAATAGAAATGGTAGAGTTTTTTTGCTAAATTATGTTATGTGATTCTAAAATTCGTGATAAATGTAGCAATTCATGTATAATATAACTTGTCGAAAGAACAAAATGATAGTGATTTATATTATGTCTGTAATATGAATCAAAAATGAACTTTTTATATTTCTTTTAAAAATGTGTTGAACACACATGATATTTCATATTAATATTTTTATGTAGATTTAAAACCGGAAAGAGAGTGGAAAGTATGGGTCGTAAATGGAATAATATTAAAGATAAAAAAGCATCAAAAGATGCAAATACTAGCCGTATATACGCGAAATTTGGACGTGAAATTTATGTAGCGGCAAAACAAGGCGAGCCAGATCCGGAATCAAACCAAGCGCTTAGAGTGGTATTAGAACGTGCGAAAACATACAATGTTCCAAGAACAATTATCGATCGTGCAGTTGAAAAAGCAAAAGGTGGTTCAGAAGAAAATTATGACGAGCTTCGTTATGAAGGATTCGGACCAAATGGAGCTATGGTAATTGTAGATACACTTACAAACAACGTAAACCGTACTGCAGCAGATGTACGAGCTGCATTTAGCAAAAACGGTGGTAACATGGGTGTAAACGGTTCTGTAGCTTACATGTTTGATGCAACAGCTGTTATCGGTCTTGAAGGGAAAACATCAGATGAAGTTCTTGAGATTTTAATGGAAGCAGATGTGGATGCACGTGACATTCTTGAAGAAGAAGATGCTGTTATCGTGTATGCTGAACCAGATCAATTCCATGCAGTACAATCTGCTCTTAAAGATGCTGGCGTTGAAGAATTTACAGTTGCTGAATTAACAATGCTTGCACAAAACGATGTAACACTTCCTGAAGATGCACAAGCACAATTTGAAAAAATGGTTGATGCATTAGAAGATTTAGAAGATGTGCAACAAGTTTACCACAACGTAGACTTAGGAGAATAATACGATAGAAGCCCCTTTTCATTTAACGGATAGGGGCTTCTTTTTATGAATTTCATTAAGGTGATGAATGAGTAAAGGTATTTTGTTGTAGACAGGGAATATGCTTATAGGGATATGTGAAATATTCATTATTGCTAGGAGGCTTAATATGGAACATAAAACACCAAAGCATATCGTTGCTGTAGCAGGTTATTTAACAAATGAAAAAGACGAAGTGTTATTAGCTAAAGTACATTGGCGATCGGATACATGGGAGTTGCCAGGAGGACAGGTAGAAGAAGGAGAAGCGCTCGATCAAGCAATTTGTAGGGAAATAAAAGAGGAAACAGGATTAACGGTGAAGCCTATCGGTATTACAGGAGTTTACTATAATGCTTCCATGCACATTCTAGCTGTTGTTTTTAAAGTGGCATACGTGAGCGGTGAAATACAAATTCAGCCTGAAGAAATACAAGAGGCTAAATTTGTTGCTTTAAATGAAGAGAACATAGATGAGTACATAACGCGTCCTCATATGAAATCCAGAACGCTTGATGCGATGAGAGCAACACATTGTATTCCGTATGAAACGTGGGAAGTGCAGCCATATAACTTAATAGGAAGATTGTAAAGAAAAGAGTAGCCGGTTTGAGATACAATCAAATCACTACTCTTTTTTGTATACTGTTTAAGAAAAAGGTCAAAATAATAATAGTGTTAGTATTGATTTTAAGAACGTTTGTTCTGTATAATGTATGATATATTATATACATTTAGATTACTAGATACTCAAAAGTATATATATTGGTAGATGATATAATGAAGATAGAGTGCTTTAATATAGAAAGTATAATAGCCTTAAGATTTAATCTGTTATTGGTTTAGCATAATCTATATTCAATATTTCAGATGAATAGTAGATAAAAAAGGACTGTGATACAATACTTTTTTATCCCACTATTTGCCGGGCAATCAGATTGGTGCGTTCTGATTAAAGTTTCACCTTATACCTTACAATGATGTAAGGTATGTGTAAGAGAAATCGATGGGATATTTTTTTACAACAAGGTATTCTTAAAGTAAGAATTATACGCTGTGTGGAAAAGAGGTGTTTAAGATGAAAGAACGAGTATTATCTAGGGTGAACTATCATCAAAAAGTTGCATTAAATCCAATGACTAAGTTTTTGTATAAAGCCATTATTTTATTATTATTGTTAAGTTTCGCGTTATTATTCATTGGAAATGTAATGATCGAGAAAAGTGATATTAGTAAATTACATGTACCGGCTAAGTTAGAGGTGCCAGAATCATTAACACATGCATTTATTGCAACAGAAGATAAAAGGTTTTATCATCATAACGGTTTAGATTATATAGCGATTATCAGAGCGTCTGTTGAGAATATAAAAGCTGGTGGTGTTGTGCAAGGTGGTAGCACAATTACACAACAGTTATCAAAAAATGCTTTTTTAACGAATGAACGTACATTTTCTCGCAAGTGGAAAGAAATTTTTTATACAAAAAAAATTGAACGTACATTTACAAAGGATGAAATTTTAAAATTATATGTAAGTAATATTTATTACGGAGAAGGAGCATGGGGAATTGAAAAAGCAGCAAACCTATACTTCGGTAAAAAGGTGAGCCAATTAACATTGGCTGAAAGTGCAATGATGGCTGCTGTAGTAAAGGCACCTGCTTATTACTCACCGGTACAAAATTATGATAAGGCCGTAGAGAGACGAAATGTCGTTTTGAGATTGATGGAGAAAGAAGGCTATATCAATCATGATGAGTATGTGCAAGCAGTTAGTGAGAAGTTAGTCATTCGTCATGATATAAAAACAGAGCAGTCGATGTTAAATAGTGCTCGTGAAAAAGCAGTAAGCTAATGGAAGTTCCTACATAGGAGCTTCTTTTTTTTTGAATAAATTGTGACAAATCGTGACACAATATCGTCACAATTATTGTGTTTTTGTAATTTATGTGAGCGTGTTCATTGCGTGACGTATATAAGTGTTGATATTATGTGTATTGTGTACAATGCTGTATACAGAATATGAAATTAAAGAGGAATGTATATGAAATCATCGAACAAACTCATGGCTCTTGGTATAGTTTTTTCCATTGCAGTATTGATTGTGATCGGAACGATTGCGTATAGCATCATAAATGACAAAAAAGATAAAGGGAATGAGATGTTTGCTTATTCCACACAACAATCTTTAGGGAAAGATGATGCTCCGGTTAAGGTAGTTGAATTTGGAGACTTCAAATGTCCCGCTTGTCGTACTTGGGATGTAACAGTATTGCCACGATTAAAAGAAGAGTATATTGATAAAGGTAAAGTGCAGTTATACTTTATTAATTTTCCGTTTATTGGGAAAGACTCTGATTTAGGTGCAGCAGCTGGTGAAGCAATTTATAAACAAGATAAAGATTCATTCTGGACTTTCTATGATGAGATTTATCAAAGTCAAAAGAAAGATACGGAAGAATGGATTACAGAAGAATTACTTCTTAACATTGTGAAAGAGAAGCTTCCGAAAGTTGATGTAGATCAATTTAAGAAAGATTTACACAGTAAAGAAATAAAAGAAAAAGTACGTAAAGATTCAGATCGTGCTCAAAAATTAAAAGTTCAAGGTGCTCCTTCAGTATATATAAACGGAAATCTTGCAAATCCTGATTTCGATAGTATGAAGAAGGCGATTGATAAAGAATTGAAAAAGTGATGAGCTACTCATCACTTTTTCGACTTTTTTCGATAAAATTCTTGCTTCCGCTTTTTTTACATGCTATACTACTTTACATAAGTTATTCTAATATCTTATATGTATTTCATATTTGCGGGTGTAGTTTAGTGGTAAAACAAGAGCCTTCCAAGCTCTGGTCGAGAGTTCGATTCTCTTCACCCGCTCCAAATTTTATTAAATGTTTTTCTATAAATTGTGATCAACGCAGTGTTTCGTTTCCGAGATAAACGAGGCATTGCGTTTTTTAATGTTTGGAAAACAGTATTTTATGCGAAAATAGAAGTAAAGAATAGTATTCCAAAAGTGAATTGCTAACCAATAGATCGTTACATAAAGGATGGATTCATCTGAGGAGGCGATTAGGAATGGATTTTGAACAATTAAAGCAAGATGTCATTGCGTATAGTAAAACGATTGGTATAGATAAAATAGGCTTTGCTAGTGCTTCACCATTTGAAGAATTAAAGCAGCGGTTAATCCAGCAGCAACAATTAAATTATCAATCTGGATTTGAAGAGCCTGATATAGAAAAGAGAACGAATCCACAGCTTTTATTACCTGGTGCAAAATCAATTATTGCGATTGCATTAGCGTATCCTTCAAAATTAAAAAATGCACCATTAAGTAAGCGTGGAGAACGCCGTGGGATTTTTTGTCGTGCTTCTTGGGGACAAGATTATCATCTAGTTTTACGAGATCGTTTGCAGAAATTAGAAGCATATTTAATCGAAAAACTTCCCGATATAGAAGTTAAGTCAATGGTTGATACGGGTGAATTAAGCGATCGAGCTGTTTCAGAGCGTGCTGGTATTGGATGGAGCGGTAAGAACTGCTCTATTATTACACCTGAATTTGGTTCGTATGTATATTTAGGAGAAATGATTACAAACGTTCCATTCCCACCAGATCAGCCGATAGAAGATCAATGCGGGAGCTGTACAAAGTGTATTGATATTTGTCCTACAGGTGCTTTAATACAAGGAGGACAGTTAGATTCGAAGAAGTGTATAGCATTTTTAACACAGACGAAAGGATTCCTACCGGAAGAGTATCGCGACAAAATAGGTAATCGTATTTATGGATGTGATACGTGTCAGACAGTTTGTCCGAAAAATAAAGGAATGGATTTTCATAATCACCCTGAGATGGAACCAGATCCTGAGTTAGTTAAGCCGTTATTAACACCACTTTTAACAATTAGCAATCGTGATTTTAAAGAGAAATATGGAATTATGTCTGGTTCATGGAGAGGTAAAAAACCGTTGCAACGAAATGCAATTTTGGCACTTGCGCATTTTAAAGAGGCATCAGCAATTCCTGATTTAATTGGTGTTATGAAAGACGATCCAAGACCAGTACTTCGCGGAACAGCAGCGTGGGCGCTTGGGAAAATTGGTGGAGACGGCGTGGGCGAAGCTATTGAAAAAGCGATGCAACGTGAGAAAGACGAAGAGGTTCTTCATGAAATGAATCGCGGACTTGAATTGTTAGCGCAGAAAAAAGAGTAGATAATATCTCCCTTTTTCATATTGTAATATGGGAGGGAGACGAAATGGTTGTAAAAATAAATATTGAAAAGCAAGTCCAACACTTTTTAGCATATATAACAGAGAAACGAACAAATGTAGATGGTATTGCTGAAGATTTATTACAAATAGCAAAGAGAAAGAAACAATTATTTCAAAAGCGTAATGCAGAGATAGTAAAAGCAACTGCGGACGTTTCTTTTATGAGGCAATTCAATAATAGCAATCATCAAGAAATTGATTATCAAATACATTTTAAATATTTAATTAAGCATAAAGAATTATTTTATATTGAAGAGGAACAATTAAAACGAAGAGTTTGTTTAAATAATAGCCGGATAATAGGTGATTATGCTATTGAAGTGCCAGAAGCAGTTGGAATGAGTGAGACATTAGAAAGGGAAGTTACAAAAGAGAAGTACGGTTCCTATCAGTACAACCGTTTAGAGGCAGTTAAATATGCAGAGCGTTGGTGGGATGATCGAAACCCTGCATATCGTAATTTCCCTGATAATTGTACGAATTTTATTTCTCAATGTCTTCATACTGGAGAAGTACCAATGAATGGATATCCTAATATTCGCAAAGGATGGTGGCAAAGGGAGAATCAGTGGAGTTGGAGCTGGGCTGTTGCACACTCTTTTTATTGGTATTTGTCAGGTGCTACATCAGGACTTCGAGCTGAAGCTGTAGAAAGGCCAGAGGACCTTATTCTTGGTGATGTCATCGCTTATGATTTCGAGGATGATGGTAGGTGGAATCATACGACGATTGTAGTAGCAAAAGACGCAGATGGTATGCCACTTGTAAATGCACATTCAGCGAATAGCCGTCGGCGTTATTGGAACTATGAAGATTCTAGTAAATATACACCACAAATGAAATATAAATTCTTTCATATTATTAATGGGTAGAGATTTTTCGCTCAAGTGGTATAATACGTAGTAGACAAAAAACAGAGGTGAATATCGCGTGGGAGTACATGTTGTTTTATATCAACCAGAAATTCCAGCAAATACAGGAAATATTGCTCGTACTTGTGCAGCAACTGGAACAGAATTGCATTTGATTAGACCGCTTGGATTTTCAACGGATGATAAAATGTTAAAGCGTGCAGGATTAGATTATTGGCAGCACGTGAAAATTACGTATTATGATTCAATTGAAGAGTTTTATGAGAAAAATAAAGACGGTGAGTTCTTCTATTTAACAAAGTATGGCGAGAAAGCTCATACAGCGTTTGATTATAGTAAACGTGAGAAGGATTACTACTTTGTATTTGGAAGAGAAACGAACGGTTTACCAGCTAATGTAATCGAAGAAAATTTCGATCATTGTTTACGTATTCCAATGACTGATAAAGTGCGTTCATTAAATTTATCAAATACAGCAGCTATTTTAATTTATGAAGCGTTCCGTCAACAAAATTATCCAGGATTAGATTTAGAAATTGTTTATTAAAAGTCGCCATATGGCGACTTTTTTTCTAAAAATAAAAATAAATATGGAATCATACATTTAAAAAAGGGTACAGAGTCATATAGAATGGTGATATATGAATAAAAATAGATCAGACAGGTTGAGATAAATATGAAGGAACAATATCGTAATCAAAATACCTTTTTAAGTATGATAGATATGGATTTAATAAGAAGAGGATTATTACATGCTATTCAAGATTTAGTATTTATTGTGAAAGTTATGGATGATGAAACCTTTACATATATTTATGTAAATAAGATAGGTATGGATTATGCAAAGCTAAGCGAAGAATGTTATGGAAAAACGTTTTCTGAAGTATTGCCGAAAGATACGGCGGAAATATTGCAAGTGCAATATGCAAAAGTAGCGAGCGAAGTAAAAGCACATACCTTTTGTGATGTAGTTAGTTTACCAACTGGTAATTTACATTATGAATCTTCACTTAATCCTGTATTTGATGAAGAAGGAGTATGTCAGTTTATTATTTGTATTACGAGGGATATTACAGCTCAAATTGAGGAGAAGATTGAAATAGAGGAAAAACAAATGTTATTTAAGTCATTACTAGAATATAATAATGACTCCATTATATCTATAGATTCTATAGGTAGAATTACATACGCGAATCCAGCAACGTATGAAATATTTGGATATCGATATGAAGAATTAAATAATAAATTTATCTTTGAATTTATTAATAAAGAATATGAAAAAGATTTTCAAAGTATATTTAAAGGATCCATGCAAGGAAAAGCGAAGCAAATTGTTTCAAAGAAGTATATTCATAAAGAAGGGTACGAGCTATATATTTCTCTGAGGACGATTCCGATTATTGTAAATGGTGAAATTGTTGGAGTATATATTGTTACGAGAGATGTTACAAGGCAAGTATTAAATGAGATGAGAACGGAATATTTAGCTTACTATGACCAGTTAACAGGATTAATGAATAGAATTTCATGTGCAAATAAGTTAAATACTTTGTTGAATGATAATACAGAGTTTGCGCTTGTTTTTATAGATTTAGATGAATTTCATCTTATTAATGATACTTTTGGCCATAAAGAAGGAGATAAAGTATTACAAAAAGTTACAGAATGTTTAAGCAGTTTTGAAATAGCTGGTATGCACTTATTTAGAGAACACGATGATCAATTTGTTATGTTAATAGAAAATATAACGAAAGAACGTGTAGAGGGAGTTGCCAAAAACATACTGAAAAGGATTAGTGAACATTTTGTAATCGAAGAAGAGGACGTGTATTTAAGTGCGTCAATCGGAATTGTAATGGCTCCAACAGATGGAGAAGATGAAAAAATATTATTCCAAAGAGTTGATGCTGCTTTGGAAAAAGCAAAAGAAAAAGGAAAAGGGCATTATCATTTTTATTGCAGCGGGTTAGATTGTGAGCGTGAACAAAGATTTATAATAGAAAACCAATTACATCGTGCTATAGAAAAAAATGAATTCTTCTTATATTATCAGCCGCAAATTAATATTGAAACGAAAAAAATAGCTAGTATGGAGGCTTTAATAAGATGGGAGAATAAAGAATTAGGATTTGTCTCTCCCAATCAATTTATTCCGCTAGCAGAAAGAACAGGATTTATTATTAAGCTTGATGAATGGGTAGTAAATGAAGTGTGTCGACAAATACGCGAATGGTTAAATAAAGGATATGAAGTTGTCCCAATTGCAGTTAATATTTCAGCCAGGCATTTTCGCTCTATTACATTAATAGAGATGATTACACGAGCTTTACATAAGTACAATGTACCAGCCCATTTATTAGCGATAGAGGTTACAGAAGGAGCCCTTATACATAAAGATATATCGAAAAGAGTATTGCTACAATTAAAAGAACAAAATTTAAAGATTCATTTAGATGATTTTGGTACAGGATATTCATCTTTAAGTTATTTAAAAACGTATCCAATTGATACTTTGAAAATTGATCGTTCTTTTATGGAAGGTATACATGTAGATGAACGCGATACGAATATTACGGCTGCAATTATTCATTTAGCTCATACGTTGGAATTGAATGTAATTGCAGAAGGGGTAGAAAAAGCAGAACAAATACAATTTTTGAAGGAAAAGAATGTGAAGTTTGTACAAGGTTATTATTATAGCCGCCCTTTATCAAAATATGATGTGGAAAATGTGTATTATAAATAATTGATAAAAAAAGTGATGTGCTAAGAAGCACATCACTTTTTATGTGTACCGGGTTTATCATTGTAACCAGATGTAAAAATAGCTGTAAGAAATGTGAGTGATACACCTAAAATTAATAATAATTTCATACTAATATCCCTCCTATTTTTCAGTTTACGAATCTGAAATATGAATCGAAATGTATGTAATGTTCTTGGAAGAAAAGAATTTATTTAAAATGAATAGAGGTGTAAAAACTTTAATACCTATATTATACAGAATTTTCTTTGAATTTTGGAGAGAATTTTATAGCACTACTGTATATTTCATTTTGATTTAAAGAATGTTTAAGGACATCCTAGCATACCTTTTATAATAATCCGATTGAACAAGGAGATGGGGGAGGAGCTATAATGGATATTCTAAAAAAAATTGAACAGCATCGAGAAGCAGAAGAACGCTTACAATGGGAAGGTACGTTTGCGGAGTATTTGGAGCTTGTGAAGGAAAGACCATGGGTGGCTCAAACAGCACACTCTCGCATTTACAATATGATAAAAGATGCTGGAATTGAAGAAGTTGATGGTAGAAGAAAGTATAACTTCTTTAGTAATCAGCTATTTGGGTTAGAGGATGCTTTAGAACGTCTTGTAGAGGAATATTTTCATCCGTCTGCAAAACGATTAGATGTTAGAAAACGTATTTTATTATTAATGGGTCCTGTTAGTGGAGGGAAATCAACATTAGTTACGATGTTGAAACGAGGATTAGAAACATATTCACGAACAGATCGAGGAGCAATTTTTGCAATTAAAGGATGCCCAATGCATGAGGATCCACTTCATTTAATTCCGCACCATTTACGGGATGATTTCTTTGATGAGTATGGAGTTAGAATTGAAGGGAATTTATCACCACTCAACGTTATGCGTCTAGAACAAGAATATGGTTCGAGAATTGAGGATGTAGTTGTAGAGCGTATTTTCTTCTCGGAAGATCGCCGTACAGGGATTGGTACATTTAGCCCGTCTGATCCTAAATCACAAGATATTGCCGATTTAACAGGTAGTCTAGACTTTTCTACAATCGCAGAATATGGTTCAGAATCAGATCCACGAGCGTATCGCTTCGATGGGGAATTAAATAAGGCAAACCGTGGGATGATGGAATTCCAAGAGATGTTAAAATGCGACGAGAAGTTTTTATGGCATTTATTATCGCTTACGCAAGAAGGGAATTTCAAAGCGGGAAGATTTGCGCTTATTTCAGCAGATGAATTAATTGTAGCGCATACGAATGAAACGGAGTATCGCTCTTTCATAGCAAATAAGAAAAATGAAGCATTACACTCAAGAATTATTGTAATGCCAGTTCCATATAATTTACGAGTGAGTGAAGAAGAACATATTTATGAAAAAATGATTCGTGAAAGTGATGTGTCCAATGTTCACATTGCGCCACACACACTTCGCGTTGCAGCAATGTTTACAATTTTAACTCGTTTAAAAGATCCGAAGCGTCCGGATATTGATTTAATTAAAAAGATGCGTTTATATGATGGAGAAACGGTAGAAGGTTATAATGCGATTGATGTAGAAGAGCTGCAACGTGAATATCAAGATGAGGGCATGAGCGGTATTGATCCTCGTTATGTGATTAACCGAATTTCTTCTACAATTATTCGAAAAGAGGTACCATCTATTAACGCATTAGATGTACTTAGATCGCTAAAAGACGGGTTGGATCAGCATCCGTCAATTAGTAATGAGGATCGAGAGCGTTATATGAATTTCATCTCATTAGCAAGAAAAGAATATGATGAAATTGCGAAGAAAGAAGTACAAAAAGCATTTGTGTATTCATATGAAGAATCAGCGAAGACACTTATGGATAATTACTTAGATAACGTTGAAGCATATTGCAATAAATCAAAATTACGTGACCCATTAACAGGTGAAGAAATGAGTCCAGATGAAAAGCTAATGCGCTCAATTGAGGAGCAAATTGGAATTTCAGAAAATGCAAAAAAAGCATTCCGTGAAGAAATTTTAATTCGCATTTCTGCTTATGCGCGTAAAGGAAAACGCTTTGATTATAACTCACATGAGCGCCTTCGCGAAGCAATTCAGAAAAAACTATTTGCTGATTTAAAAGATATAGTGAAAATTACAACATCAACGAAAACACCAGACGAAAATCAGCTTAAGAAAATTAATGATGTTGTTGCACGCTTAATTGATGAGCACGGCTATAATTCTTCATCTGCGAATGAATTATTACGCTATGTAGGTAGCCTGCTAAACCGATAGTTTGATAACAAAACGCTGTCTCTTGTATTTTGCGGGACAGCGTTTTATTATCCATTCATATGTGTAAAGTGTCATACCTTGTCCAAATATAATAAATTAAGATGCAATTTTATGAATTTATTGTCAATTATTTTTACAATATGCATATGATAGAGTAACCAACCATTCATACGAAAAAAGCCAACACAATACAATATGTTGCAAAGTGTAAATGTGTGCAACTATGCATTGTGTTTCTTTCTTATCAAAGGCTGAATGATTCTTTTCTAGTATGTGAGTGGCAAAATTTTGTTTAGGATGCTCGGAGTATTATATGAAAAACGTTATATATGTTTATGGGATGATTTTCGATGGGCAGTTATCTTTCATTCTAGCTGGCACAGTATAAAACAAAATTTCTAGCTTGCTGTTCATATAGGAAGACAATTACAGTAAGGAGGGAAAGAAATGGGTGAAGAAAACCAACCAAATTATACGATTTCACAGGAAAACTGGTCCCTCCATCGCAAAGGATATGACGACCAACAACGCCATCAAGAGAAAGTACAAGAGGCAATTAAGAATAATTTACCCGATCTTGTAACAGAAGAAAGCATTGTTATGTCTAATGGTAAGGATGTTGTAAAAATACCGATTCGTTCTTTAGATGAATATAAGATTAGGTACAATTATGATAAAAACAAACACGTTGGGCAAGGAAATGGTGACAGCAAAGTTGGTGATGTCGTTGCGAGAGATGGATCAGGTGGTCAAAAGCAAAAAGGACCAGGAAAAGGGCAAGGAGCAGGGGATGCGGCTGGAGAAGATTATTATGAAGCTGAAGTCTCTATTTTAGAATTAGAGCAAGCATTTTTCAAAGAGTTAGAGCTGCCTAATTTAAAGAGAAAAGAAATGGATGAAAACCGAATTGAGCATGTTGAATTTAATGACATTAGAAAAACAGGATTATGGGGCAACATTGATAAGAAAAGAACGATGATATCCGCATATAAACGAAATGCGATGCGTGGTAAAGCATCTTTTCATCCGATTCACCAAGAAGACTTAAAGTTTCGCACTTGGAATGAAGTGTTAAAGCCAGATTCAAAAGCTGTTGTATTAGCGATGATGGATACAAGTGGATCGATGGGAATATGGGAGAAATATATGGCACGGAGCTTCTTTTTCTGGATGACGAGATTTCTACGCACAAAGTATGAAACAGTAGATATTGAATTTATTGCCCATCATACGGAGGCAAAAGTAGTTCCAGAGGAAGAGTTTTTCTCAAAAGGAGAAAGTGGCGGAACAATTTGTTCTTCTGTATACAAAAAAGCACTCGAGCTAATTGATAATAAATACTCACCAGACCGCTATAATATTTATCCATTCCATTTTTCAGACGGTGATAATTTAACTTCAGATAATGCTAGATGTGTAAAACTTGTTGAAGAATTAATGAAGAAGTGTAATATGTTTGGGTATGGGGAAGTGAATCAGTATAACCGCCATAGTACCCTCATGTCAGCTTATAAAAATATTAAAGATGAAAACTTCAGATATTATATTTTAAAGCAAAAAGCAGATGTATTCCATGCGATGAAGAGCTTTTTTAGAGAAGAATCAGGAGAGAAAATGGCATAACCCCTTTTTAAGGGGTTATTTTTTTGTAAACTTTTTATTTTTTTAGTTGACAATGATAATGAAAATCATTATCATTTATTCGAGAAATGATTACATTTTGAATTATATATTTTGGAGGAGATGTAAAGTTAAAAAGAAAATAAATTAGATGTTAATGAGTGGTCAACTTAATTGGAGTGGTATCTGTTTTAGAAACAATAACTAAAAAATCATATGTTAAGAAATTACAATTTATATAACTTGGAGGAAAGTTTAAAGTGAAAAATAATAAAAGAAAACATATAAATGCAATGTTAATAGCGGCGACGTTGTCGTTGCCATTTGCTACATATTCTACGCCGGCGTTAGCAGCTGTAGTAAGTGAAGTAAATAAAGCTGGGCATATTTTAAAGGATGGAACGTATGATGTTGTTTTAAAAGCATATAATGAGAAAACAAATGAAGAATCTCGAGCTACAACGTATATAAAAGAACCGAAAGTAACAATTGAGAACGGTAAAAAAATTGTAACAGCTACGCTAAATGATAGTGATTTTTTCCAATACCTTAAGGTAGAAGATAGTCAAAATCCAGGTACTTTACATGATGTAAAAGTACTTTCAGAAGATAAGAGAAAAAATGGGACAAAAGTGATTCAGTTTGAAATTGGAGAACTAGGAAAAAGATATAAAATGCAAATGCATATTTTCATTCCATCTATGGGATATGATGAAAAGTATCAAGTGCAGTTTGAAGTAAATACAGTTCACTCAGAAAATAATACTATAGAAGAATCAAAAGAGAAAAAAGAAGAGCAACAACAAGTAAAAAACATAATATCTGATAATAAATTACAACAATATATTAATAAAAGTGTTTTACAACGAGCAGATATAAATGCACCTATTACTGAGGAAGATGCAGCACAAATTAAAGAGTTAAAGGTGTACTTAGGAAAGGGTATTGAGAGTTTAGAAGGTCTGCAGTATATGGCAAATCTAGAAGCATTTGAATTACATGAGTCTAATGTCAAAGATATATCACCAATATCAAGTCTAAAAAAATTAAAAACAATGAAGTTATATTTGAATCCAATCGAAAATATTGCACCTATTTCTCAACTGGAAAAACTACAATTCTTAACTTTACGTGATAACAAAATTAGTGATTTAACACCATTAAGCCAGTTGAAAAAAGTAAAGGTGTTAGATTTAATTGGAAATGAAATCACGGATATTAAGCCGCTATTTTCAATGGACTCTGTAACTAAATTATATTTAAGTAATAATAAAATTAGTGATCTGACAGATATTGAGAAATTAGATGATTTACGCTTGTTATGGATAGGAAATAATTATATTGATAATCTGACAGAAATTAGTAAATTGAAGAATCTTGTTGAACTAGAAGTTGCAAATGCTGAAATCAGAGATTTAACACCATTAGCAAAAATGCAACAGTTACAATCACTTGATTTAGAGCAAAATTATATTTCTGATATTTCGCCAATTAGTAAATTAAATAATTTATATGCTTTGAATTTAATAGCAAATGAAATTCGTGACATTAGACCAGTGAAAGAATTAGGGAAAAGGGTTCCTATTAAACTTCAGCGACAAAAAATCTTTTTAAGTGATGGAGTAGTAAATGAAGATATAAAAATTCCTATATACGATTCAAATGGTGAAATAGTTCAAAATATTAAATGGCAGGGCGAGGAAGGGACGCTTAATAACGGATCTGTTAAATGGAATAGTACAGGAGAAAAAGTATATGAATTTAAATTAGAAACAGATTCTGCTGAAAGTCAAATACTATTTAATGGAACAGTATACCAAAACATCGTTGAAAAACATGAAGATATAAATATTATTCAAGATAAAAATTTACAAAAATTCATTAATAAAAATGGTTTAGGAAGAGCGAACTTAGAATCATCTATAACAAAAGAAGATTTATTACAAATTAAATCATTAAAAATAGTTGATGGGAAAAATCAAGGCATTACTGATATTTCTGGTCTAGAATATATGACAAACATAGAAGAGTTGGTTCTAGATAATATTGAGCTGAAAAATGTAGATTTTATCTCGAATTTGAGAAGCTTGAAGGCTGTGAAATTAACTTCGAATCAACTTGAAAATATTGAACCACTTTCGAAATTAGATAAGCTTGAAAAAATAGATATAAGTGACAATAATGTGAAGAACATTAGACCATTGTTCACATTAAATGCAATGAAAAATTTAAATGTATCTAATAATAAGCTTAATGATGCATCACTTCAAGAAATTCAACAGTTGAAGAATTTAGAAGTATTAAAGTTAAATCATAATGAAATTAGTAATGTGGAAGCTATTAGTGAAATAAGTATGTTGAACGAACTTGAATTGGTAGGAAATAAAGTAGTAGATATAACGCCATTAAGTAAATTGAAAAATTTACAGTGGTTAGATTTATCCGATAATAAAATTCAAGATATTTCTATTTTTGCTTCGATGCTAGATTTAATAAGCTTAAAGTTACCTGGTAATGAGATTCGTGACATTAGACCGATTATACAATTATCTCAGTGGAGTACAATAGATATTAGAAGGCAGAAAATTACTTTAGATGATGTGCAAATGAATCAAGCTGTGAAGATCCCTGTTCATGATGTAGAAGGAGTACCGCTTGAGGACATTACACTGAAAAGTGAAGGCGGAATTATTAATGAAGAAGGTACAATCACTTGGAGTACGCCAGGGGAGAAAGTATATGAGTTTACGTTTGATGGAAATAATTATTTTGGATTAGGTATTTGGTTTAGTGGAGAAGTAATACAAAACGTTGTAAATAAAACTGAATCAAAAGAAGAAACACCTAAACCAGTAGTAGAAGAAAA
>NZ_JAKUFF010000085.1:0-16388 GCF_022663305.1 Bacillus cereus group sp. BfR-BA-01408
TCACTTCTCAGCTATCCAAGGTGACGGATTCAAAACTTTAGAAGAAGGTCAAGAAGTTTCTTTCGAAATCGTTGAAGGTAACCGTGGACCACAAGCTGCTAACGTTACAAAAAACTAATTAGCTAGCGATAAAAAGCATTCCGATTTTCGGAATGCTTTTTTTTATTCTTTGGAACTCGACTCATTTGAAGACAATTCGCCCTTAAAGGTACGCTCTTCAAAGTCATCAAGCATTTGCTCATATTCTTCATGTTCTTCCGTAGCGAAAACTTGCGGATTTTTTCCATACATATCTGTACCGATAAAGTTTTCGAAATCCTCTACGTAGCCTACGTTTTCTTCACTATTTACGTACATGCCGTTATAGTTTTTCGAATCTTGTCTTTCTAAATCAGATGGTGTTTCAGACGTTCCGTAATTGGCAACATCTTGCCATGCATCTTCTGCATCGTACTCAACAGAATGATCTTCATCATGTTTATGGAAAGAAGGAGACAATACTTCTTCTTCGACTGGTCGTGTATTCATATTTAACTTATTTGTTGCGTGCTGAACGCATGTTGTAGCAGTCGGCATTGCTTCTAATCTTTCAAATGGAATTTCTTCACCAGATACTTCGCAAATGCCGTACGTACCCGCTTCTATTTTTTGCAAGGCATGTTTCGTATCCTCTAGCTGTTTATGCCAAAGTTCAATAAGTCCGAAGTCTTTTTCGCGTTCATATAGCTCTGTTGCCATATCAGCCGGATGGTTATCATAGCTAGATAATTCTCCAACAGATTCACGTTCAGATGCACGATCTTCATTTTCATGTGTTTGTATCGTTTGTTCTAGTTCTTGCTTTTGTTTTTCTAAAACGGATTTAAATTGATTTATTTGTTGTGGAGTTAACATAGTCGTCCACCTTCCTACAATTCAGTTTCTTTACATAGTATGAGCGTTGCGAGTAGGAATTATGAGCTGAAATTGGTATATGAAAAAGGAGCCGCATTAGCAGCTCCTTTTAAAGGAAATATCCAAGTAATAATCCGATTCCCATTAAGAGACCGAAGATTGTATTTGTTTTTGCTGTTGCTATCATCGCAGGTACCATTTCCATTGGAATGCTTTTGCCGATAAAGCCTTTCGTCGCTTTATATGCTTTCGGTGCACTTAAAAATACGATAAGCATCCATGGTGATACGATGCCGACGATAATTAAAGCAATTGTCCAAATGTAGGAAACGATGAACATAGAAGCAAGTACACCAACTGCTCGCTCGCGTCCAACGAGAATTGCTAACGTTTTACGACCGTTTTCTTTATCGCCATCTAAGTCACGGATATTGTTAGCAAGTAAAATGGCACCAATTAAAATGGAGCTTGGAATAGATAATAAAACGACTTCTGATGTTACAGTTCCAGTTTGAATAAAGAATGAAATCCCGATAATAATGACACCCATAAATAATCCGGCTGTTAACTCTCCAAATGGTGTATAGGCAATGGGAAGTGGACCACCCGTATAAAGGTAAGCAACGGCCATACAAACAAGACCGATTGCAGCAAGCCACCAGCTAGAATTCATACAAATATAAACACCTAATAGTATTGCGATGCCGAAAAATCCAAATGCTAAGTTAAGCACTGTTTTTGGCTGAATGCCATCGCGAACGATAGCGCCGCCGATACCAACTGAACCTTCGTGATCAAGTCCTCTTTTATAATCAAAGTATTCATTAAACATGTTTGTTGCTGCCTGAATGAGAAGACAAGCAAGAAGCATTATAAGGAAAAGAGGGAGATGTATTTGATTTATACCTCCGACCTGCATTGCATAGGCTGTTCCGATGAAAACAGGAACGAAAGCTGCTGTTAATGTATGGGGACGTAGTAAACTCCACCAAATGCGCCAGCCTGTTTGCTTGCTTGGCTTTGGCGCCGTAGGAGAGGAATTCGTTTCGACGTTCATTTCCATGTTGAATCCTCCTTTGGTCACATATTGTACACAACTAAGTGTAGAAAAAGCATCATTTAGTGTCAACGTTTATTTTCTAGGAAGAGAAGGTGAATTTCTCAGAAATGCTAAACGTTGACAGGCCTTTCGTTTGAGGTGTATCTTAAAATCAAGCGTAATTATGACTATTTTTCGCCCATAGGGGGGAGACAATTGTGATTCAAACGAAACAAAAAGGCTTGCAAGAAGTTCTAAGTGCAGCCATTAAGCATGCAACTGATGAAAAAATATTGGTTAGTTTTGTAAAACAAATAGACTGGATGGATCCACTTCTGTTTTATGCAGCAGGAAAAAGGATCTCATTCGAAAATAGATGTTATTTTGCAGACCCAGCTCAGCATGTAATATTTGCTGGAATTGGTTCTGTTTTCACTATAGCAACTGCTTCTCACAAACGCTTTCAAACTGCTCGTGACGAGTGGGATAAAGTAAAAGAGAAATCGTTTGTACAAAGAGAAAAATATGAATTTGGAACAGGTCCTCTTTTATTTGGTGGATTTTCATTTGACCAAGAAAAAGAGAAAACAGACTTATGGAAAGAATTTGATGATACGACATTTTCACTACCAGCATTTTTATTAACTGTAAAAAATGAAAAAGCATGGTTAACAATGAATACATTCGTTTCAGCAACAGATTGTGCAGAAACTCTTTATAACGAAATTGTTTCTTTAGAAGAGAAAATTTTGGAGGAGAGTAAATGTGCACTAAAAGGATCGAAATTAACAGTTACTTCTAAAGTAGAAGTGGATCCGAAAGGCTGGATGAAGGCTATTGAGAAAGTGCAAGATGAGATGAAGCAGGGGAACGTGCAGAAGGTTGTATTAGCGAGGGAGCTAAAAGTAGAGATGGATCATCATATTGATTCTGCGCTTGTTTTAGAAGCGCTTCGCATTGGGCAACCAGATTGTTACGTATTTTCTTTTGATTATAAAGGAGCATGCTTCTTAGGAGCGACGCCAGAGAGATTAATTCGCAAAGAAGATGAGAAGTTTACTTCAATGTGTCTTGCTGGTTCAACTGGTCATGGTCAATCTATAGAAGAAAGTAAGCGAAATAGTGATGCGCTTCTTCATGATGAAAAGAATTTAGCTGAACACGGTTATGTTGTGAACATGATCAGGTCTGTATTAAATGAGCACTGCGAATCCGTTAATATTCCGGAAAGTCCGGGCTTATTAACAACGAAAAACTTAATTCATTTATATACGCCTGTAGAGGCAAAAGGCGATGCGAGTCTTTTAACAATGGTAGAAGAATTACATCCAACACCAGCTCTTGGCGGGACACCTCGTTTGGAAGCGATGAAACTGATTCGTGATGTTGAATTGTTAGACAGAGGATTATATGGTGCACCGATTGGCTGGATAGATGATGAAGGAAATGGTGAATTTGCGGTTGCACTTCGCTGCGGATTATTAAATGGCGAGAAAGCATCCTTATTCGCCGGTTGCGGGATTGTAATTGATTCAGTACCACAACTTGAATATGAAGAAACAAGTTTGAAGTTTAGACCGATGCTTGGTGCTTTGGAGGAATTAATGAAATGAACAATCATATAGAAGCATTATCATATTATTTAGGCGCGTTCGTGGATGAACTGACGCGTCTAAATGTATGTGATGTTGTCATTAGTCCAGGCTCACGGTCAACGCCGATTGCTCTACTAATGGAACAACATGAAGGAATGAACACATATTTACATGTAGATGAAAGATCAGCAGGATTTTTTGCGCTCGGTATCGCAAAAGCGAAAAAACGTCCTGTTGCATTATTATGTACGTCAGGAACGGCTGCAGCGAACTATTATCCAGCTGTATGTGAAGCTTTTCATTCGCGAGTGCCGCTTATCGTCTTAACGGCAGATAGACCGCATGAATTAAGAGATGTCGGTGCACCACAAGCGATGAATCAAATTAATTTATACGGCACGTTTGTGAAGCAATTTACAGAGATGGCACTTCCAGAAGCGAATGAGGCGATGTATCATTACGCTCGCATGACAACGCAGCGCATGATAGCAAGCGCGCTTTTAGCACCGCAAGGACCTGTTCATCTTAATTTTCCAGTTCGTGAACCGCTTATCCCGGACTTCTCATTAGAAAGTTTATGGGATAAAGGACGCGGAGAATATACAGGAGTAGTTCAGCGAGGGAACGTAACGATGCCGAGTGAATATGTAGATTCTCTTGTAGGGCGCCTTTCACATATGGAAAAGGGGCTTATTATTTGTGGAGATGATAGTCATTCAGAAATTGCAACGTTTGCAACGCAACTAGCTGAAAAAACGGGATATCCAATATTAGCGGATCCACTTTCTAACATTCGTAGTGGACACCACGATAAAACGATGGTAATCGACTGTTACGATACATTTTTACGAAATGAGCTGTTAAAAGAAACGTGGAAGCCAGAAGTTATAATTCGCTTCGGTGGTATGCCTGTTTCGAAAGCATTAACGCAGTTCATCAAAAAACAAACGAAAGCTGTTCATATCGTTGTTGACGAATCAGGACAATGGAGAGATCCAGCTCTCGTTGCAACAGAAGTTGTCCAAGCAAGTGATATTGCATTTTGCAGTGCACTAATAGAAAAAATGCCAGTTATGAAAAAGAATGATTGGTCCCAAATGTGGCAACATATAAACGAAAAAACGAAGGAAACGCTTCGTGAAATGGAAACATATGATACTGCGTTTGAAGGAAGAGTCATTACGGATATTGTCCGCGTATTACCAGAAGGAGCAACGTTATTTGCGAGTAATAGTATGCCAATTCGTGATACAGATTCATTCTTTTTCACATCGGATAAAAATATTCAAGTGATGGCTAACCGCGGTGTAAATGGGATTGATGGAATCATTTCGACAGCTTTAGGAGCGAGCATGATTTGCGATCCGCTCGTATTAGTAATCGGTGATTTATCATTTTATCATGATTTAAACGGATTATTAGCCGCAAAATTACATGAGTTAAATATAACGATTGTTGTTGTAAATAATGACGGTGGTGGTATTTTCTCATTCTTACCACAATATGAGAAAAAGGAACATTTCGAATCATTATTTGGAACTCCAATTGGGCTTGACTATGAGCATGTTGTCAACATGTACGGTGGTTCATTTAGCCGTGTAAATGGTTGGGAGCAATTCCGTGAAGAGGTACAAAAAGGAACGACGACAGAAGGTTTACACGTTGTGGAAATTTGTACGAACCGTGATGAAAACTTAACGTTGCACCGTACGTTATGGGCAAAAACACAGGACGTCATTACTACATCGTTGCAAGGTGAATCAAAATGAACGTAACGCTGCAAGGTGTATCGTATGAATATGAAGTAGTCGGAAGCGGAGAACCACTTCTACTTCTTCATGGTTTTACGGGAAGTATGGAAACGTGGCGTTCCTTCATTCCTTCTTGGAGCGAGCAGTTTCAAGTCATTTTAGTAGATATTGTTGGGCACGGAAAAACGGAAAGTCCTGAAGATGTGACGCATTATGATATTCGAAATGCGGCATTGCAAATGAAAGAACTACTAGATTATCTTCATATTGAAAAGGCGCATATACTTGGCTATTCAATGGGCGGTAGACTGGCGATTACGATGGCGTGTCTATATCCAGAATATGTACGTTCTCTTTTATTAGAAAACTGTACAGCTGGGCTTGAAAGTGAAGATGAGCGAAAAGAACGCTGTGAAAAAGATGAGCGACTTGCTCAAAAAATTGAGCGAGAAGGCATCGAAAGTTTTGTATCGATGTGGGAAAATATTCCGCTGTTTGAAACGCAAAAAAGTTTAGCACAAAACGTACAAGAAGCAGTGCGAAAAGAACGACTCGCTAACAATCCAAAAGGGCTTGCAAATAGCTTGCGCGGCATGGGAACAGGGGCTCAGCCTTCATGGTGGAATGAGCTGCAAAACTTAAAAATGCCTGTTCTTTTAATGAACGGTGAGCATGATGAAAAGTTCTTTCGCATATTAAAAAATATCGAAAAATGCGTCTCTGACGCGAAATTTGTCAAAATTGATGGCGCTGGCCATGCAATTCATGTGGAACAACCGGAAAAGTTTGATACAATAGTAAAGGGATTTCTAAAAACTATGCAGTGATGCTTTTTTCAGTTAAGAATGAAGTTGCACTTATAGAGGAGATCAGAAATATACAAGGAGGTAGTTGTAATGGCTATTGAATGGGTAAAAGAAGGCAATTACGAAGATATTATTTATTCAACATACAATGGTATCGCAAAGATTTCGATTAACCGCCCTGAAGTACATAACGCATTCCGTCCTAAAACGGTAATGGAGTTAATCGACGCTTTTGCACATGCTCGTGATGATGCAAATGTTGGCGTTATCATTTTAACAGGTGAAGGTGGACGTGCATTCTGTTCAGGCGGCGACCAAAAAGTTCGCGGTCATGGTGGATATGTAGGTGACGACCAAATCCCTCGTTTAAATGTATTAGACTTACAACGTCTAATTCGCGCAATTCCTAAACCAGTTATCGCAATGGTAGCAGGTTATGCAATCGGTGGTGGACACGTACTTCATATCGTATGTGACTTAACAATTGCTGCAGACAACGCTGTATTCGGACAAACAGGTCCTAAAGTAGGAAGCTTTGACGGTGGATACGGAGCTGGTTACTTAGCTCGTATGGTAGGCCACAAGAAAGCACGCGAAATTTGGTACCTATGCCGTCAATACAACGCGCAAGAAGCGCTTGATATGGGCTTAGTAAATACAGTAGTACCATTAGAACAACTTGAAGCAGAAACAGTACAATGGGCAGAAGAAATTTTAGCAAACAGCCCAATGGCACTTCGTTTCCTAAAAGCTGCATTCAACGCAGACACAGACGGTCTAGCTGGTATTCAACAACTAGCTGGAGATGCAACGTTATTGTACTACACAACTGACGAAGCAAAAGAAGGTCGCGACGCGTTCAAAGAAAAACGCCGTCCAGACTTCGGTCAATTCCCTCGTTTCCCGTGATCAAAAGCGGAGCCGACTGTTTAGCCTCGTTGGCTAAGGTTCTTAGACGGAAGCAGCTCGCCCACAAAGTGAGTCGCAACCAAATGATCAAACCGGAAACAAAACAACTAAGAGACTTGATGTCATATCAAGTCTCTTTCTTTCATGAAAGGAGAATGAGTGATGGAGACGATGCCAAATTGGTTAATGCAACGTGCATTTTTAACACCAGATCGCACTGCAATTGAAATAGAAGAAGAGAAAGTTACTTTTATGCAGCTGCATGAAAAAGTAGTATCTGTTTGTGAACACCTCACACATATAGGAGTGAAACGTGGGCAAAAGGTGGCTGTTCTGATGAAAAATGGTATGGAGATGATTACAGTTATTCACGCCCTATCGTATGTAGGGGCAGTAGCTGTACTTTTAAATACGCGTCTTTCAAGAGAAGAGCTACTTTGGCAAATGGATGATGCTAAAGTTATTTGTTTAGTGACAGATCAAGATTTTGAGGCTAAAGATGTTCCTGTATATTCATTCGCAGAGGTGATGAATGGACCAAAAGAGGAAGTCTCTATACAAGAAGAGTTTTCTTTAGAAGAAGCGATGACGATTATTTATACGTCTGGGACGACAGGCAAACCGAAAGGCGTTATTTTAACGTACGGCAATCATTGGGCAAGCGCAGTTGGTTCTTCGCTTAATTTAGGGCTTCGTGATGATGATTGCTGGTTAGCTTGTATGCCGATGTTCCACGTTGGCGGGCTATCTCTTTTAATGAAAAACATTATGTACGGCATGCGCATTTTACTCGTTCCGAAATATGATGCTGATTTTATTCATAAAGCACTTCAAACGAGAGGTGTAACGATTATTTCTGTCGTTTCTAAAATGTTAACTGATTTATTAGAGCGACTTGGGGCAGAGACATACCCATCTTCTTTACGATGCATGTTACTTGGCGGAGGACCAGCGCCGAAACCATTATTAGAAACGTGTGTAGAAAAAGGAATTCCTGTATATCAAACGTACGGTATGACAGAAACGTCTTCGCAAATTTGTACGTTGTCCGCAGATTATATGTTAACGAAAGTAGGATCAGCTGGAAAACCACTATTTCAGTGCCAACTTCGTATTGAAAAAGATGGCGTCGTAGTGCCGGCATTTACAGAAGGCGAAATCGTAGTAAAAGGACCGAACGTAACAGGTGGTTACTTTAACCGTGAAGATGCGACGCGCGAAACAATTCAAAACGGATGGCTTCATACTGGCGACCTCGGTTATTTAGACGAAGAAGGATTTTTATACGTATTAGATCGCCGAAGTGATTTAATTATTTCTGGCGGGGAAAATATATATCCGGCTCAAATTGAAGAAGTGTTACTTTCTCATCCGATGGTAGCGGAAGCTGGTGTTGTCGGCATGACTGACGATAAATGGGGACAAGTACCCGTTGCTTTTGTTGTAAAAAGCGGGGCGGTAACAGAAGATGAAATTCTTCATTTTTGCGAGGCGAAATTAGCGAAATATAAAGTGCCGAAAAAAGCATGTTTCTTAGAGGAATTACCACGAAACGCTTCGAAAAAATTGTTAAGACGAGAGTTAAGACAATTAGTGGAGGAGATGTAAGTGGAAATAAAAAAAGCGACACTTCATATAACGGAAATACCACTCGTAATCCCGTTTGCTGCAAGCTACGGAACGTATGAAAAGCGTGAAAGTATCGTCATTGAATTAGAAGATACGGACGGGTGTATTGGTTTTGGCGAAGTCGTTGCGTTTTCTGAACCGTGGTATACGGAAGAAACAGTGAAAACCGCGCTGCATGTACTGCAAGATTTTTTAATACCGGATTTATTAAAGGCTGACATTTCTCATCCGAATGAAGTGCCGAGCTTGTTCCAGCATATAAAAAGAAACCGAATGGCAAAGGCGGGAATTGAAGGGGCAATTTGGGATTTATATGCGAAGCGTCAAAAGAGATCACTTGCGACACTGCTTGGCGGAACGAAGGCTGAAATTGAAGTCGGTGTTGTAATTGGGCTTAATACGATTCCGGTTATGTTAAAACAAATTGAGAAGTACGCTGAAGAAGGATACGAGCGTTTTAAAGTGAAAATAAAGCCAGGGCATGACTACGAATTATTGAAAGAGATTCGTAAAGAGTTTCCGCATATCCCGTTAATGGCTGATGCCAATTCAGCGTATACATTAGCGGATACGGAGAGTCTGAAACGACTAGATGAATTCCAATTGATGATGATTGAGCAACCGTTAGCGGATTACGATTTTCTTGATCATGCACAGCTGCAGAAGAAGATTGAAACGCCAATTTGTTTAGACGAAAGTATCCATAGTTTAGAAGACGCACGCGTTGCGATTACACTTGGCAGTTGCCAAATCGTTAATATTAAGCCAGGACGAGTGGGCGGATTAACAGAATCCATCCAAATTCATAATTATTGTATGGAACATAACATACCAGTTTGGTGCGGCGGTATGGTAGAGATGGGGATTTCACGAGCGCAAAATGTTGCGCTTGCTTCATTGCCGAACTTTACGATTCCAGGCGATATATCCGCTTCTAGCAGACATTGGGAGAAGGATATTATTTCACCAGAAGTGACGCTTGAGGGCGGAAAAGTGATGGTGCCGCAAAGTGTTGACGCTGAGTATGAAGTAGATCGCGGAAGGCTGGCGGAAATCACGAAGCAGCGGATTGTTTTTGAGCGGTGAATGGATTCTTTAAAATAGTGGACGAATTTCGTCGTTAATTGTCGGTAAGTCGATATTCCTTGTCGAAACGTCGATATATTAAAAAAATCGTCGATATAATTTCATTTACTAAGGTTACTCCTGCGAGTAACCTTTTCGTATTGTACAAATTGGATAGACTAGTTTACAATCGAGCGTATAAAGGGGGAGTAAAATGAAGCGCATTTCCATTTTAATAGCGGATGATGAGGCAGAAATTGCTGATTTAATTGAGATACATTTAGAAAAAGAAGGGTACCACGTCGTAAAAGCAGCGGACGGGGAAGAGGCTGTTCATATTATTGAAACGCAGCCAATCGATTTAGTGGTTTTAGATATTATGATGCCGAAAATGGATGGGTATGAAGTGACGCGCCAAATTCGCGCGAAGCACCATATGCCAATCATTTTCTTAAGTGCGAAAACGTCTGATTTTGATAAGGTGACAGGTCTTGTGCTAGGCGCAGATGATTATATGACGAAACCTTTTACACCGATTGAATTAGTCGCACGTGTAAATGCACAATTACGCCGATTTCTTACGTTAAATCAGCCGAAAGTGGCGGAGAATAAATCTGCTTTAGAGGTAGGAGGAGTCGTTATTGATCCTGAGCGAAGAACGGTAAATGTGTACGGAGAACAAGTTGAATTAACACCGAAAGAGTTTGATATTTTATATTTATTAGCGAGTCACCCGAAGAAAGTGTACAATGTGGAAAATATTTTTCAGCAAGTATGGGCCGATGATTATTTTGAAGGCGGAAATACAGTTATGGTACATATTCGTACGTTGCGGAAAAAACTTGGGGAAGATAAAAGAAAGAATAAGTTAATAAAAACAGTGTGGGGAGTAGGTTATACTTTCAATGGCTAACAAGATGAGAAGTTTTCGCTCGAAGATGGTTATGCTATTTGCGTTAAGTATGATATGTGCTGCTGGCGTAACGTATATCATTTATGAAGGGTTACGGATCTATTATAAATTAGTCGTTCGTTTTGAGGATCCATTAGCTCAAGTCCGGTCGATAATAAGACAAATTGGGGATGTTAATTTCTTTTTAATTATCTTCATACCTCTGTCCATTATGTTTTTCTTCTTCCTTACTAGGCCGTATTTAAAATATTTTGATGAGATTTCAAATGGAATTCATCATTTGGCGAACGGAGATTTTACAAATGAAGTGCGCGTTTCATCAAATGATGAGTTTGGATATATTGCAAGTGAGATTAATGTAGCGAGTGAAAAATTAAGGGAAGCAGTGGAACGAGGAGACTTTGCGGAAAGTAGTAAAGACCAGCTCGTTGTGAATTTAGCTCATGATTTAAGAACTCCATTAACATCCGTGTTAGGATATTTAGATTTAATTCTTAAAGATGAAAATTTAACGAAGGAACAAATTAAACATTTCTCTACAATTGCATATACGAAATCGCAAAGGCTCGAAAGTTTAATTGATGAGCTATTTGAAATTACACGTATGAATTATGGCATGCTAAAGCTGGATAAAAAGCCGATTGATATAAGTGAGCTACTTATACAGTTAGATGAGGAATTGTATCCGTTATTAGAAAAACATCATTTAGAAGCTAGGTTGAATGTTGATTCTCATTTGCCGATTAACGGTGATGGAAAATTGTTAGCGAGAGTATTTGAAAACTTGTTAACAAATGCTGTTCGTTACGGATATGATGGGCAATTTGTTGATCTGAATGGGTATATCGATAATGGAGAAGTTGTCGTACAAGTTATAAATTACGGAGATAGCATTCCAGAAGAAGACCTACCGTATGTTTTTGATATGTTTTATACAGGTGATAAATCGAGAACTGAGAACCGTGGCGGGACAGGCCTTGGACTATTTATTGCGAAAAATATTATCGAGCAGCATAACGGTACGATTTCTGCTGAAAGTAATGTAGTTAGAACAATGTTTGAAGTGCGATTGCCAAAAGACGAGAACGTAACAATTTAATAAAAATTTAAACTTTACCCCACTTTTTATTTTAATAGTTTTTTCTATTCTAGACGTAAGTTACGTTAAGGAGGAACTAGAAATGAAAAAGTGGGTATTTATTTCTTTTTTTATCGCATGCACAATCTGTGTAGGCGTTTATATATCACCGTTATTTCAAAAAGAAATTGATGTGAAAATCGGCGGGGAAAATAGTGCAGTAAAGAATGAAAATATGAAAAAGGTAGAGGTTACAAAAGAAGAAATTTATAAAGGGGATCTATTATTAGTTAACAAAGACTACCCAGTGAAAAAAGATAGTATTAGGTCTGACATTATAAATGTAAATCACAGTAGTGAATTAGTGAGAGGCTACGTAATATTTGATAGAAATCTTCGTTTATCAAAGGAGGTTGTAAAAAAGTTTTTGAACGTTGTCGATGCGGCTGGAAAAGATGGTGTACAACATTTCTTAATGAATAGCGGGTATAGAGATTTTAAAGAACAAAGTAAATTATATAAAGACATGGGATCTGATTATGCACTCCCAGCAGGATATAGTGAACATAATTTAGGATTATCACTGGACGTTGGATCGACGCAAAAGAAAATGGAAAAAGCGCCTGAAGGAAAATGGATTGAAGAGAACGTATGGAAGCACGGCTTTGTTTTACGTTATCCGAAAAATAAAAGCAATATTACAGGCATTCAATATGAGCCGTGGCACATTCGTTATGTCGGCTTACCTCATAGTGCGATTATGCAAAAAAAGAAAATGACATTAGAGGAATACTTAGACTTCTTGAAAGAGAAAAAAGAAATTACAACCGATGTGGAAGGTAAGAAATATACGGTGTCTTATTATAAAGTATCCGGGAACATGAAAGTGAATGTTCCGGTGAATAAGCAGTATGAAGTTTCGGGGAATAATATGGATGGGGTAGTTGTGACGGTTCAGGAGTAGATAATCTTGATTCTCCCATAATAGTGCTCAATTACGGGAGAATCAAAATAGAAGAAAAGGTACAATTCTTAATAATAGAGAAAGTAATCTTTATATGACGAGGATTGTAATGAACACATTTTCAATGACGTTCATTCCGAGTAAAAAAGGTCGGAGCCTCATCAACATTCTTCAGCCATATATACTCCTGACTATGTAAGCTATTCTTCACCCAGACATCGCCTTTATATACATTTGCTTTCTTGCGAAGCCAAGTAAGATAAAGGCTAATAACTTGAGGGTCTTCATCACGTTCATTCTGTTTTGGGAACGAGATTTGTCGCTGTTCTTCTGTTTTTATATTGATCATATAAAGTGTTGTAAACATCGTCGGAACAGGGCCTTCTTTCCATGCCTTATTTTCTTTTGCACGAGCCACAACCACTTTGTTTGGTGAAAGCCATTCTAAATCAAGGTCTACATAACCTACAGGTGTGTATTCCTTTTGTTGTTTTGTTGTTACCATGTCCGCCACTGTGAATTTTTTATTTTCTACAAAAAATCTTCCTTCTCCTGAAATATAGGCCAGTTGATTCGCCGATGGAGCCCACTTCATCCAGTCTTTGAACCATAGCATGTTACCAATCGTTCGAAAGTGTTTCCCTTTTGAGGAGATAACACATAATGTATTGCTATCCATTGCCAAAGAAGCAGTAGGGCTGGCCAAAAAACTAATCCATTTCCCATCAGAACTCCACTTGAAATAGTTAGCGTTAATCGCAAATAAATCAGTTTCATTTGTTTGAATCGTATAAAAAGGCTTTATTTTATCTTTAGCAAGATTTGCATCGACTGGTATTTTATAAAGTGGGATTGAGCCCCATCCGGTCGGGCGCAAGCAGGATTGTGAGGAAACGATAAATTCCTTTCCGTTCGGGAACCATTCGAAATCACTAACCCCAAGGGACACATTTTTAAAACCTTGTGGGCGACCGTTTTTAATTTTTGTAACGTTTAATAAACCTTGATCAGTGTATGCTAATTGATTTTTATTTGGTGACCACTTAAAGTCAGATGTTACGACTCTTACATAAGGCTGATAGTTTATTTTCTCTTCCGTATCATAAATGAATAAGTTAGATTTTTTACCTGCTTCATCACTATCAATATAGCCAATAAACCTACCGTCATAAGACCATTTTGGAGAATACACATATCGATTTTTTGTGATTTGTATTTCTTGATTTCCTGTCTTTATCCATAGTTGATGGTCCCGGATAAATGCAGCCGTGAGTGATGGAGGGGCTGCGCTAACCGTTGTTGATACATACAAAGTGATTAAAATTATAAATAATAAAATTCGAAATCTCAAGAATATCCCTCCTGCTTATAGGTTGCCCGAATATGTCATGGAAACTCACATTTTCACATGAGTGGAGAAAGCAATATAAAATTAAACATTATAACGTTATATTTACTTCTCCCTTTTTTTGTGTTACGCTAAACGTGTGAAAGAGATATAAAAATGAAATTTTAATGTAAGCGTATTCTTATGGCTTCTTATAGAAAAGGGTGAAGTACAATGACAGAACGATTCGTACTACGTAATGTGAAACGTGTGAACGGGGAAGAGATTGACATTGTAATTGAAAATAATAAAATCGCACAGGTGACGAAAGCTGGTGCTGGCGAGGGTGGAAAGGTTCTTGATTACTCAGGTACTTACGTATCAAGTGGCTGGATTGATTTGCACGTTCATGCTTTTCCAGAGTTTGATCCGTATGGCGATGAGGTGGATGAAATTGGCGTTAAGCAAGGGGTAACGACAATTGTTGATGCGGGTAGCTGCGGAGCTGATCGTATTGCAGATTTAGTCAAAAGTAGGGAGCAGGCGAAAACAAATTTATTTGCCTTTTTAAATATTTCTCGCATCGGTTTGAAACGAATTGATGAATTATCCAATATGGAATGGATCGATAAAGAGAAAGTAATAGAAGCAGTAGAAAAGTATAAAGATGTAATCGTTGGGTTAAAGGCGAGAATGAGTAAGAGTGTCGTTTGTGATAGCGGAATTGAACCGCTTCATATAGCGCGTGATTTATCTCGTGAAACATCATTGCCGATAATGGTACATATCGGTTCAGCGCCTCCTCGCATTGAGGAAGTTGTACCTCTTTTAGAAAAAGATGATGTTATTACACATTACTTAAACGGGAAAGAAAATAATTTATTTGATGAAGAAGGCAAACCGCTACCTGTGTTACTAGATGCAGTGAATCGCGGCGTACATTTAGATGTTGGTCACGGTAATGCTAGTTTTTCTTTTAAAGTAGCAGAAGCGGCGAAGCGTCATGGTATTGCATTTAATACAATTAGTACAGATATTTACCGGAAGAATCGCGTGCATGGTCCCGTGTATAGTATGGCTCACGTTCTTTCGAAATTCCTTTACTTAGGTTATTCGCTAGAAGAAGTAATTGATGCGGTGACGAAAAATGCAGCAGAGTGGCTTAAGAAACCAGAGTTTGGCCGTATTCAAGAAGGAGATATTGCAAATTTAACTTTATTTACGGTGAAAGATGAGAAGATTACGTTAATTGATTCAGAAGGGGATCAGCGCATTGCTGAAAGAAGAATTGATACGAAAGGGGTTGTAATCAATGGGTCATTCATTGAATGCTAAGTACGGATTAAAAAGAGTAATTAATGCGAGCGGTAGAATGAGTATTTTAGGTGTATCCGCTCCGACAGATACAGTTATGGATGCAATGAAACATGGGGGACAAAATTATGTGGAAATTGCTGATTTAGTAGATAAAGCAGGAGATCATATTGCGAGAATTCTAGATTCAGAGGCAGCGGTCGTTGTGAATTCAGCATCGAGCGGAATTGCGCTTTCTATCGCAGCAATCGTGACGGAAGGAAATCGCCGTAAAAGTGAAAGACTTCATCAAGAGGTCATCGCGAAAAACGAAGTGATTATGTTAAAAGGTCATAACGTTCAATACGGTGCTCCTGTTGAAACGATGATTTATTTAGGCGGAGGAAAACTTGTAGAAGTTGGCTACGCAAATGAAGGGAAAGCAGAGCATATTGAAGATGCGATTGGTGAAAATACAGCGGCGATTCTGTATGTGAAATCCCATCATGCAGTACAAAAAAATATGATTTCTGTTGAAGAAGCATGGGAAGTTGCGCAGCGAAATAATATCCCTCTTATCGTTGATGCGGCAGCTGAAGAAGATATTCAAAAATATGTGAAGTATGCAGACCTTGCCATTTATAGCGGTTCAAAAGCAATTGAAGGACCTACTTCTGGTATTGTTGGCGGGAAACGAAAATATATTGAGTGGCTGAAAGTGCAATTACATTGCATTGGAAGAAGTATGAAAGTTGGGAAAGAAACAACTTTTGGTTTACTGCAAGCACTTGATGAGTACGGAGTAAAAGAAGATAAGAGCGAGCAAGAAAAAGAGTTATTACAAGTACTTATGCCGCTAAAAGAATTAAACGGTGTAAATGTAACGATCGTTCAAGATGAAGCGGGAAGAGCAATCTTTAGAGCTCGTATTCATATTGACGAGAATGAATTAAATAAATCAGCAAAAGACGTTGTGACTGCATTACGCGAAGGGGAAATCGCAATTTATACACGTGATTACGGAGTAAGACAAGGATTCTTTGATATTGATCCACGTCCACTTTTAGGTGATGACATACATGTAATTGAAGAAAAATTGAGAGAAATTGTAGGGGGAAACTAAAA
>NZ_JAKUFF010000086.1:0-16268 GCF_022663305.1 Bacillus cereus group sp. BfR-BA-01408
ATTGAGTAGTGAATTGTTGCAGTTCTTTTTCCAGTTCATCTACTCCTGATGTTAATTTATGCAAAGCGTCTTGTTGTTGTTTTAATGTTTCTAAAGTAAGTTGCTCTAATTGTTTCCCAGCTGAAGAGAAAAGGGAAAGAGATTGAGACCAGTTTTTCCAAAATGCATCGACCAATTCGTATGGTTTAGTTTCCATTGTTTGACCCCCAAATGTTTTTTTGCATATTGTGAACGCAGATTACTCTGCTGTACCACCAGGTGAAGATGAAGAATCCTTTTCATCCTTTTCTGGAGAAGTGGCAAATGGAAAGAATGCGTTCGTATATAACGTGAAAAACGTTCGCAGCATATTTTGGTAATGCTCAAAAGAAGTTGCACATGTTGCTAAATATTTCTCTCCATATTCAGTTAAAGAATAAATTCTTTTTGCTGGCCCTCCTTCGCTTGTATCCCAAGTAGAAGAAATGAGGTTTTCTTTTTCTAATTTGCGTAGTGTTCTATAGACATTACCTTGGTCAACAGAAGAAAAGCCGATATCCATTAGCATTTGAATAAGTTTGTAACCATGAAGACTCCAGTCTTTTAGACATAGAAGTAAGAAGGGAACTAAGAAGTTTTTTGGCATGGAGTTTGGTTGTTTTGCTTGGTTGTTCTCCAAACTTTCGCGTTGTTCTGGTTCATTATGTAGCATGATTGTGCATCACCTCATGAATCAGTTAGATGGAATTTTTTGCTTATAAGTGCAATTTACACCTATCTGTTTTTAAAGTCAATACATTTGTTAGAAAATAGAAAAAAATAAAATATAGACTTGAAGTTTTATTCAGAATATTAGAAAATAATGAATAGGTTGAATTGTTTCAAAAACGAAAAAGGGAGTGTAGGTAAAGTGATTGATCAAAAATTCGATCCACTACAAGCATGGAAAAATGCTTATGAACAAACCGAAACATTTTGGGGAAAAGCGCTCAATGAAACAATTAAAACAGAAGAATATTCTGCTTGGATGGGCAGCGTTCTAGATTTGAATTTGTTTTATCAAAAAGCATTAAATGATACGACAAAAAATTATTTAGAGCAGGTGAATGTGCCTACGAAAGAGGATATCGCTAGAGTGGCTACGCTTGTTATTAACTTAGAAAATAAAGTGGATAACATTGAGGAGTTTCTAGAAGATAAGGTAGAGTCAGTAGGACAAGCTCCTACATTAAAGCGCGATGTTACGAAAGTAAAACAAGATATTCGCACATTAGAAACGAAAGTTGATCAAATTTTAGAATTGCTAGAAAAGCAAAATGCAGTACTAGCAAAACTACAAGAACCTGTAAAAGAAGAAGTAAAACCTACGAATAAGCCAGAAAATAAAAAGTGATAATAGCGCTTGTTTATAACATATGAAAGAGAAAGGGAGAATCTCTTTTCTATGTATAAACAGCGAAACATAATTATATAGGGACTCCATAGTATGAGTACCAAAATGATTCATAATAGTCGTTCACAAATTCATTTAAGGGGGAAAAGAAATGGTTCAATTAAATGGAAAAGTAGCAATCGTAACAGGTGGGGCAAAAGGGATTGGAAAAGCGATCACAGTAGCGTTAGCACAAGAGGGCGCAAAAGTTGTTATTAACTATAACAGCAGTAAAGAAGCAGCTGAAAACTTAGTAAATGAACTAGGAAAAGAAGGACATGATGTTTATGCAGTTCAAGCAGATGTTTCTAAAGTAGAAGACGCAAACCGACTTGTAGAAGAAGCAGTGAATCATTTTGGTAAAGTTGATATTCTTGTTAATAATGCTGGTATTACAAGAGATCGTACATTCAAAAAGTTAAATCGTGAAGATTGGGAACGCGTAATTGACGTGAACTTAAGCAGTGTGTTTAATACGACAAGCGCGGTACTTCCATACATAACGGAAGCGGAAGAAGGTAGAATTATTAGCATTTCTTCTATTATTGGTCAAGCGGGTGGATTTGGACAAACAAACTACTCAGCAGCGAAAGCAGGTATGCTAGGATTTACAAAATCATTAGCATTAGAGCTTGCAAAAACAAATGTAACTGTAAACGCTATTTGCCCAGGATTTATTGATACTGAAATGGTAGCAGAAGTACCAGAAGAAGTACGCCAAAAAATCGTTGCGAAAATCCCGAAAAAACGTTTTGGTCAAGCTGATGAAATTGCAAAAGGTGTAGTATACCTATGCCGTGACGGTGCTTATATCACAGGTCAGCAATTAAACATTAACGGCGGATTATATATGTAATGAAGTAAGAAAAAAGTGCATATCCATAGCAGGAATGCACTTCTTTTTTTAGAAGGAAATTGACCAAAAAGGAGATAGAAAAATGACTACATTCGCAACAGAATGGGAAAAGCAATTAGAGCTATACCCAGAAGAGTACCGAAAAGCATATCGCCGAGTGAAAAGGGCGAGTGAAATTTTATTACGTGAACCAGAGCCACAAGTAGGACTAACGCCGAAAGAGGTTATTTGGACGAAGAATAAGACGAAGCTTTATCGCTACATTCCAAAACAAGAAAAAACACAAAGAGTTCCAATTCTATTAATATATGCTCTTATTAATAAACCATATATTATGGATTTAACTCCTGGAAATAGTTTAGTGGAATATCTAGTGGACCGTGGTTTTGATGTGTATATGCTTGATTGGGGCACATTTGGTTTAGAAGATAGTCATTTGAAATTTGATGATTTTGTGTTTGATTATATTGCAAAAGCAGTGAAAAAAGTAATGCGAACTGCAAAATCGGACGAGATTTCTTTACTTGGTTATTGCATGGGGGGAACGCTAACTTCTATTTATGCGGCACTTCATCCGCACATGCCAATTCGTAACCTAATCTTTATGACAAGTCCTTTTGATTTCTCTGAAACAGGATTATATGGTCCTTTATTAGATGAGAAATACTTCAATCTAGATAAAGCGGTTGATACATTTGGAAATATTCCGCCAGAAATGATTGATTTCGGAAACAAAATGTTAAAACCAATTACGAACTTTGTTGGTCCATATGTTGCTTTAGTAGATCGTTCAGAGAATGAGCGCTTCGTTGAAAGCTGGAGGTTAGTTCAAAAGTGGGTTGGCGATGGCATTCCGTTCCCAGGTGAATCATACAGACAGTGGATTCGTGATTTTTATCAAAACAATAAATTGGTTAAAGGTGAACTCGTTATTCGCGGACAAAAGGTAGACCTTGCAAATATTAAGGCGAATGTCTTAAATATTTCAGGGAAACGTGATCATATCGCCCTGCCGTGCCAAGTAGAAGCGTTGCTAGATCATATTTCTAGCACAGATAAACAATATGTATGTTTACCAACGGGACATATGTCGATTGTTTACGGTGGAACAGCGGTAAAACAAACGTATCCGACGATTGGAGACTGGCTTGACGAGCGATCTAAGTAAAAATAAAAAATCCAACTAGCATATGTTAGTTGGATTTTTTTATGTAAAATAACAAAACATAGAAAGGAGAAATTTATATTTTAGGAGTATAATTATGAAGCTTATGATTGGTAAGTTGTTTTGGGATACAGGAGCTTCTATGCCTTGTTATCCATCGTTAGAAAATGATATGATATGTGATATGCTTGTAGTTGGAAGTGGTGAAGCAGGTGCTCAAATAGCGTATTCGTTAGTGAAAATGGGAATGCGCGTTACACTTATTGAAAAAAATATGATTTCATGTGGCAGCACAGCTGCGAATACAGGGTTATTACAATTTCTTCATGATAAATCGTTAACCTCACTTATCCATACATTTGGGGAAGAAAAAGGGGTGCGAGCATATAAGCTTTGTTACGAAGCGTTACGAACAATGGAGAAAGTTGTACCGACTCTCGATATCGATCCCCAGTTTATTCCGCGAAACAGTTTATATTATGCAAGTAAAAGTGAAGATGTCTCATTTTTACAAGAGGAATACAAAACGTTACAGAATTATGAGTTTCCAGTTGAGTATTTTACAGCATCTGATATTAAGGAACGGTATCCTTTTACAAGACAAGCGGCATTATATACACACGGTGATGCTGAGGTAAATCCGTATTTATTAGCGCATAGCCTTTTGCATAAAGCAAACCAAATGGGTGCTAATATATATGAACATACAGAGGCCATACATATAAAAAAACGTCAAAATGATTTAATTTGTTATACGAAAACAGGAAATCAAATTGTAGCAAAGAATATTATTATGGCGACGGGTTATGAAGCACTTTTCGGAAAGAAAGAAAAAAATACAACAGTGGAAACATCATATGCAGTTGTGACAAATAAGGTAGATTCATTTGAAGGCTGGCATGAGCAATCATTAATTTGGGAAACAGCAAGGCCTTACTTATATTTTAGGACGTATGAAAATCGTATTATTGTAGGTGGATTGGATGAAGCAATGAAAATTCAAACAATCGGTGATACGAAATTATTGCATAAGCGTGATGTCCTTATTAACATTATAAAAGAGATGTTCCCCCAGTATAAAGATATACAGGCGGAGTATTATTGGGCGGCAGCATTTGGCGGTAGTCATGATGGTCTCCCTATTTTAAAAGAAGATAATAAGATACATAATTTATTTTATGCATTGCCATATGGAGGTAATGGAACTGTGTATGGAATGGTATTTGCTAAAATATTTGAGCAGTTATTTACAAATAAAGAAAGTGAAGATTTTTCTTTATTTAATCGATAGAAAAAAGGTAGCGAAGTGATGGAATGAGAGATATAAAAAAGTTTTTACAAAAATTGCGTCCTGTACAACTCATTGTTTTGTTTTATTTATTAGCAGTAGTTGTATCGGTAATATTACTTAGTTTACCGTTTGTTACAAAGGCTGATGTGAAATGGACATTTATTGATGCCCTCTTTACATCTGTTAGTGCGGTAAGTGTTACGGGACTGTCTGTTGTTACGATTTCAGATACATTTACTACGGCAGGAATTATTATTTTAGCCCTTATTTTACAATTGGGCGGCTTAGGAATTATGGCGCTAGGTACATTCGTTTGGATTATAACAGGAAAAAAGATTGGTTTGCAGAGAAGAAGACTGATTATGGCAGACCATAACCAAGGGAATTTATCAGGTCTTGTAGAATTGATGCGTTCTATTTTAATTGTAATTATTTCAATAGAGCTTATTGGAGCAATATTATTAGGTACAAGATTCTTACTTTACTTTCCAACTTGGCAAGAAGCTTATTTTCACGGTTTTTTTGCAGCTGTTAGTGCAACTACGAACGGCGGATTTGATTTAACAGGACAATCGCTAATTCCGTATAAAAAAGATTACATTGTTCAAATGATTCATATGTTACTTATTATTTTAGGAGCAATCGGCTTCCCTGTATTAATGGAAGTGAAACAATTCCTTAGTAAAAGGAGACAGCAACTATTTCGTTTTTCGTTATTTACAAAATTGACGACAACAACATTTTTTGCGCTCGTGGTCGTTGGAACGATTATGATTTTTTTACTAGAACGAAATCATTTTTTAGCAGGAAAGTCATGGCATGAAACAGTTTTCTATACACTATTCCAATCTGTGACGACGCGAAGTGGGGGACTTGCTACAATGGATATACTTGAATTGTCACAACCGACGCTTTTATTTATGAGTATATTAATGTTTATAGGAGCATCTCCAAGTTCGGTTGGGGGCGGGATACGTACAACAACATTTGCTGTTAGTATATTGTCACTATACACTTTTGCAAGAGGCGGGAGAACGGTTAGAGTCTTCAAACGTCAGCTACATGAAGAGGACGTGCTGAAAGCATCTGTCGTTATGACAATGGGGATTTTATTATGTGCCACAGCACTATTTATTTTATCTATTACGGAAAATGTACCGCTTATGAGTTTAATTGTTGAAGTCTGTTCTGCTTTCGGGACGACAGGACTATCGACAGGTATTACGCCAGATTTAACAACTGTTGGTAAACTTGTACTCATTGTACTTATGTTTATCGGGCGTGTAGGTATTTTAACATTTATACTAGCTAGTGGTGGAAGAGAACAGCCACCTCGCTATAAATACCCGAAAGAGAGAATTATTATTGGATAGTATGAAACCATTCTACCTATGTTAGGTAGAATGGTTTTTTAGTCGTTAATGCCAAATTGCGGATGCATAAAAGTATCCTTCTTATTATCTCCTTCTTTTTTTAGTAACTCTTGATTTTCTTCTGAAATCCACCCAATATCATTTGTAGGATGGATCCATTCTTCTCCAGCCATAATGGCAGGGTCTACATCATCACTCCAATTGTGAAGTGGACTGTTCTCGGAATCATATTTACTATCTCCGATTACGACGTCATATTGATTTATGAAAGGTTGTTGCATCTTCTTTCCTGTTCCTTTAAAAGATGGGAAATTCATTTGATGCGGGAGCGTTTCATCTAAAATGGGTGACTGGATTTTATCTTTCTTCTTCAAAATAAGAGCTCCTTTTTATTATGATTTCTTCATATGTAGTATTTCCATCTAGCAGTTCTTATGTACTTGTTAACACTTGCCAGTAATAATTATTTTAGCTTGCTTCAAACTAGAGTAGAAAGTGAATTTTTGAGAGCAGGTGAATGTATTGGTAAAAAGAAAAGTGAAACAAAATGCGGCAATCAACAATAATAAAACTCCGAAAGAAAGCTTACCAGATGCAGAATTTGCATTAGAGTATGAAGGAGAAAATAGCGCGAAGTATGCAAATCGTAATTCAAAAAAAGGTAAACAAAAGTGAGGCGTTTTTTACAAACGCCTCACTTTTTTGTGGGATTATAAAGGTTTTTTTAATTATTTGTAAATTTAGTGTTCATTATTAGCAGAAAAATGCGAAAAAACATAGAAGTAGCAACGTATTACACAAAAACAAACAACAAACAAAAGATTAATGTTGGTTTAATACTGCTTTTACACTAGTTGTTTATATTTGAGTTGTACATAAGATTTGTAAAAGGAGAGAGAGACAGTGAAAAAAACAATCTTTAAAGCTGTAGCAACTGGAATGGTATTTTCGTTATTAATGGGGTGTGGTGCAAAGAAAGAAGAAAGTGCTGGGGCAAAAGTAAAAGATGATAAATTATCTGGATCATTAACTGTTTACACAGCAATTGAAGAAGAACTTGTACCAATTTATCTTGATTCTTTTAAAAAGAAATATCCAGATGTGAAGCTGAATATTGTTCGTGATTCAACTGGAGTTATTACAGCAAAATTGCTAGCTGAAGGAAAAAATACACAAGCAGATGTTGTATGGGGAACTGCAGCTTCAAGTCTATTAGCTTTAGATAAAAAAGATATGTTAAAAGGATACTCTCCAAAAGGAGCGGATCGCGTTTTACCGCAATTTAAAGATGATAAACAACCAGAAAAATGGGTAGGAAATACTGCATTTATGACGGGGATTGCTATAAATAAAGAAGAATTAAAGAAGAAAAATTTACCGATGCCAGAATCATACGAAGACTTAACGAAACCAGAGTATAAAGGAACGCTTGTTATGCCACATCCAGCATCTTCTGGAACAGGATTTTTAACAGTTTCTGCATGGTTACAAATTATGGGTGAAGATAAAGGCTGGGATTACATGAAGAAACTTCATGATAATATGGCAACTTATACTCATTCAGGTTCAAAACCAGCGAAATTAGCGGGTGCGGGTGAATATCCAGTTGGTGTATCGATGGTTTATAGTGCTTTGAAAGAGAAACAAAAAGGTGCACCAGTTGAAGTTGTATTGCCAAAAGAAGGATTAGGTTGGGAAGTAGAAGCGAACGCACTTATTAAAAAAGATAATGCAAAAAATGAAAAATTAGCGCAAGCATTTTTAGATTGGGCAATTACTGATGATGTAATGAAGTTATACTTCGAGAAAAATGGATTTGCGACAATTAAAAATGATTATAAACTTCCAGACGGATTCCCTAAAGATGTGACGGAAAAGTTATACAAAAAGAACGACTTTAAGTGGGCAGCAGAAAATCGCGACAAAATTTTAGAAAAATGGGAAAAAGAGTTTGGCCAAAAAGCAGAACCGAAAAAGTAAGTGAGTAGGAGAGAGAAAAAATGAGCGAATATTTATCAATTCAACACATTCAAAAACAGTTTGATGCATTTACAGCGTTAAAAGATATTTCTTTTACTGTGAAAAAAAATGAGTTTGTATGTTTATTAGGCCCAAGTGGTTGTGGGAAAACAACATTGCTTCGAATTTTAGCAGGGCTAGAAGAGGCGACAACAGGTAGTATAGCTGTGAATGGAAAAGATATTACAGCATTACCTCCTGGAAAGAGGAATTTCGGAATGGTGTTTCAATCCTATGCGTTATTTCCGAATTTAACAGCACTTGAAAACATTGAATACGGCTTAAAGACAAAAAAGTATGGAAAAGCAGAAGTAAAAGAGAAGGCGCTATCGGCGTTAGAACTAGTTGATTTACTGAATGTAAAAGATAAATATCCTGCTCAAATGTCTGGTGGACAACAGCAGCGAGTAGCACTTGCACGTGCACTCGCTCTGTCTCCGGATATTTTGTTACTCGATGAGCCGTTATCTGCTTTAGATGCAAAAGTACGTGAAAAGTTACGTAGAGAAATGCGTGATTTGCAAGAAAAAGTAGGAGTGACAACTATTATGGTCACGCATGATCAAGAAGAGGCATTAACGATGGCTGATAAAATTGTTGTAATGAATCATGCGGAAATTATGCAGATTGGCACACCAGAGGAGATTTACCAAAGGCCAGCCAATCCATTTGTGGCAGATTTTATTGGTTCTATTAATTTCTTTTCGAAAAATAACGAAGAACATGCAATTCGTCCGGAACATGTAACAGTCGTACAAAATAATGGTATGAAAACAATTGTAGAAAGCATGGAGTTTCGCGGATCTGTATACCGGACAGAAGTGCGCGTTATAGATGAGGAAACGCATCTATATAATGAGAAAATCGTTGTAGATATATTGGCATCAGAAGTAGAAAAAACAGCTATTAGGAAAGGAAAGCCGATTCAAATCTCTTTCTCAGAAAATCATATGTTGTCATATGGAAAGAAGGTTGTTGTATAGATGGAGATGTTAGAAAATTTAAAGGTAGAAAGTACGAAAAAAAAGATTAAGAGACGTATCGGTAAAGAAGAATGGATACAAAGACTATTAATTATTGGTATGATTCTTGCCTTTTTGATTATGCTTGTATTGCCACTATTACAATTGTTTACACAAGCGTTTTATGATAAAGATGGAGCTTTCATTGGTGTTGCGAATTTCAGTAAATATTTCACAACCCCAACATTAGTTCAATCATTACAAAATACGATATGGATTTCGGGCGTGACAACAATTATTGCAGTGGCACTTGCTTTCGCTTACGCCTATGCAATCGCTCGTACGAATGTATTTGGAAAGCGTGTATTTCAATATGTCGCGTTGTTACCGTTATTCGCACCAACGATGATGCATGGTATCGCACTTACATATTTATTTGGTAATCAAGGATTAGTAACGAAAGGGATGTTTGGTTTATTTGAAGGCATACAAATCCCTTTATATGGACCAGTAGGAATTGTAATGGCTGAAGTCATGTATACATTTCCGCAAGCATTTCTTATATTATTAATTGCTTTCCAAGGTTCTGATTATCGTTTATACGAAGCTTCTAATATGTTGGGAGCGAGTAAAACAAAGCAATTTCTCACTGTTACTTTACCTAGTGTAAAGTATGGATTAATTAGTGCGATGTTTGTTGTGTTTACACTTAGTTTTACTGATTTTGGTGCACCAAAAATTGTTGGTGGGCAATATAATGTACTTGCTACTGATGTATACAAACAAGTAATTGGACAACAAAATATGCCGATGGGTGCAACTGTCGGAATGATTTTATTAATCCCAGCTATATTTGCGTTTGCAGTTGATCGTATTACGCAAAGAAAGCAGGCAAATTTCTTATCTTCAAAAGCAGTGCCATATAGAATAACGGCTAATAAGAAAAGAGATGTAGCCTCGTTCATATATTGTAGTGTGATTACATTTATGATTATTCTTTTATTTGTGGCAGTTGGTATTGCGGCAAGTGTGAAAGTATGGCCATATAATATGAGTTTTACATTTGAACATTTTAATTTTTCGAGTTTAACAGGAGATGGACTTGAAGCATTTAAAAATAGTGTAATTGTATCAGCGGTAACAGCAGTTATTGGGGCAATTTTAACATTTATGTTCGCATATGCGATTGAAAAAATAAATCAGCTAAAGTTTTTCCGAAAAACAGGCTATTTTTTCTCAATTGTACCTTTAGCAATCCCAGGTCTAGTACTTGGATTGGGATACGTCTTTTTCTTTAGTCAACCAACGATTCAAATACTTGGATTATCAGTAACGAATCCGTTTCATTCTTTATATGGAACAATCGCTGTGTTAGTACTAGTCAATATCATTCATTTTTATTCTGTAACATTCGTTACGGCAACGACTGCTTTAAAGAAATTAGACCGAGAGTTTGAGCTTGTTTCGCAGTCGATGGGCATTCCGTTTTATAAAACATTCTTTAGAGTAACGGTACCAATGTGCTTACCAGCAATTTTAGAAATGGTCATGTACTATTTCGTAAATTCGATGGTAACTGTGTCAGCGGTTGTATTCTTATACGCAGCTGATTTTAAACTAGCGGCCGTATCAATCGTAAATATGGATGATGCAGGAAATGTAGCGCCAGCAGCTGCAATGAGTGTACTTATTGTTGTTACAAATATTGTAGTAAGAGTTGTATATGAATGGGGAACGAAAGCACTTCGTAACCGAACTTCACAATGGCAAAAAAGATAAAGTGAAACTTTAATCAGTGGGGGGGTTCCTCCCCCACTGATTATTAGTTGAACCAATCGGGCGTTAACGGGCAGTTGATCTCCCACTTAACTTTTTTGCTCCAGCCGAATTTTGAGGGGGAAATCTTATTGCCCGTTAACGCGGGATAAATAAGAAGGGTGATGGATTGTATGAAAATAGAAGCAGTTATTTTTGATTGGGCAGGTACGACAGTTGATTACGGATGTTTTGCACCACTGGAAGTATTTATGGAGATTTTCCATAAACGCGGTGTGGTAATTACAGCAGAAGAAGCCCGTAAACCAATGGGATTATTAAAAATTGATCATGTAAGGGCGCTAACAGAAATGCCTCGTATTGCGAGTGAGTGGAATCGCGTTTTTGGACAATTACCAACAGAAACAGACATTCAGGAGATGTATGAAGAATTTGAAGAGATTCTCTTCACTATTTTACCGCGCTATGCGTCGCCAATTCATGGAGTAAAGGAAGTGATTGCTTCTTTGCGTGAAAGAGGAATTAAAATTGGTTCAACGACTGGTTATACGAGAGAGATGATGGACATTGTAGCAAAAGAAGCAGCGCTACAAGGATATAAACCTGATTTTCTTGTAACACCAGATGATGTTCCTGCTGGGCGTCCATATCCGTGGATGTGCTATAAAAATGCGATGGAACTTGGTGTATACCCGATGAATCATATGATAAAAATTGGAGACACGGTATCAGATATGAAAGAGGGAAGAAATGCTGGTATGTGGACAGTTGGTGTAATTCTTGGTAGTAGCGAACTCGGCTTAAGTGAAGAGGAAGTGGAGAATATGGATCCAGTAGAGCTTCGTGAAAAAATAGAAGTAGTTCGTAATCGCTTTGTTGAAAATGGAGCGCACTTTACGATTGAAACGATGCAAGAACTTGAAACCGTAATGGAACATATTGAGAAACAACAACTTATTATTTCATAAAAGGGGAAGAGGATCATGACTGAAAATCACTACTTATTATTAACGCCAGGACCATTAACGACAACAAAAACAGTAAAAGAAGTTATGCTATACGATTGGTGTACGTGGGATGTTGAATATAACACGATGGTGCAAGATGTAAGAGCTAAACTTGTATCGTTAGCAACGAAGGAAGAAGAGAAATATACGACTGTTCTTATGCAAGGAAGCGGTACGTTTTCAGTTGAAGCAGTAATTGGTTCTGTTATTCCTAAAAATGGAAAGTTGCTTGTTTGTACAAATGGTGCGTACGGTAAGCGAATTGTACAAATGGCAGAGATGTTACATATAGATGTGGTGGTAAGTCAAACAGAAGAGTGGGAGCCTACTAATGTTGTAGAAGTAGAAAAGATATTACAACAAGATAAAGAGATTACACATATTGCAATTGTCCATTGTGAAACAACGACAGGTATTATTAATCCAATTGTAGACGTATGTAAATTAGGGAAGCAATACGGAAAAGTAACACTAGTTGATGCAATGAGTAGTTTTGGTGGTATTGAAATAGATATCGCTGAGTTGCAAATTGACTTTCTAATTAGTAGTGCGAATAAATGTATTCAAGGGGTTCCAGGGTTCGGATTTGTTATTGCAAAGCGCGATGAATTGTTGAAATGTAAAGGGCAGGCACGTTCATTATCTTTAGATTTATACGATCAATGGGAAACGATGGAAAATCAAAATGGAAAATGGCGTTTTACATCACCTACACATGTTGTACACGCTTTTTATCAAGCACTACTTGAATTAGAAAAAGAGGGCGGAGTAAAAGCACGTTACAATCGATATGATAACAATCAAAAACTATTAGTGAATCGAATGAGAGAAATCGGATTTAAGCCACTAGTAGATGAAAAATATCAATCACCTATTATTACATCTTTCATTTATCCAGAAGAATGGTTTGATTTTGAGCAATTATACAATGAATTAAAGCGTGATGGATTTGTTATATATCCAGGTAAAATTTCAAAAGTAGATACATTCCGCATTGGAAATATCGGTGATGTACATGAGGCAGATATTAATCGCTTAGTTGATAGTATCGCTAAAGGAGTTGTTATAGGTTGAAAGTATTTTGCTTAGGTGGAGCAGGTAAAATTTGTCGTGAAGCAATTTTAGATTTAGTGCAATTTTCATCTTTTGAGACGATTACAGTAGCAGATTTTAACGAAGAAGAGGGGCTTAAAGTAGTAGAATGGCTCAACGATCCTCGCGTTGATTTTGTGAAAGTAGATGTAACGAATCATGAGGATACGGTTGCAAAAATGAAGGGCTATGACATTGTAATGGATGGTACAACAATTAAGTTAAATGGATTATCTACTCGATGTATTGCAGAAGCAGGTTGTCACGGTGTGAATTTAAATGGATTTGGTGAAGAAAATGATTCGCATTCTATATTTGTTCAAAACGGAAAAACATGTTTACCTGGGTTTGGTATGACGCCAGGTGTAACGCAAATGATGGCGATGTATGCGGCAAATCAGTTACATACTGTAGAGTCAGTTCGTGTAAGTCATGGTTCGTATCGTCCCATTGCTTTTTCTGCATCCATTACAGAAACAACGACATATGAATATGATCCACATTTGCCATCGCGTACAGTGTATGAAGATGGTGAGTTTAAGCAAGTGCCTCCGTTTGCGCGTCCAAGAGAAATTGAATTACCGGCGCCTTATGGTAAGACAACGCAGTATATCATACCGCATTCTGAAACGATTACGTTAGCAAAAGCATTAGAAAATAAAGGCGTTAAACTAATAGAGACGAGAGGAACTTGGCCAAAGCAAAATATGCAGCTCGTACGTGCATTGTATGATTACGGTATATTGCGTAATGACCAAGTTGAAATAAATGGAAAAGAAATCGGCATAATGGATTGTATTGCGAAGTATTTATTGCAATCGAAAGAAGGACAAGAAACAGAGATTTACGGTTATGCACTTCATGTAGAAGTAATAGGTATGAAAAATAATGAGAAACAAAGACGTGTATTATATCATACACACCCGTTATCTGATGGATCTGTTGTAGGATGGGAAAAATTAAGAGCTTATACGAGAAACGTCGGTATTCCATTTGGGATTGCTACAGAGCTAATCGCAAAAGGGAATGTAAATAAAGTTGGTGTTGTGACACCCGAGGAAGCTTTTGTCAAACCACAAATTATTTTTGATGAACTAAAAAAGCGTGGTATTCATATTCACGAGGAAGTTTTCGTTGAAAAGGAAAGTTATAACTTTGTATAAGTAAGGCAGTGTATGAGGTAGAAATCAATGGGGTGAGGTTATGTCTGTAGTAGGTGAAGAAAGAAAGCGAACCATTCTTGAGAAGGTAGAGTTTAAAGGGAAGGTAAAAGTTTCAGAATTAGCGAGAGAGTTTGCTGTATCAACAGAGACGATTCGTCGTTATTTAGAAGAATTGGATCGTGAAAAGAAGTTGAAGAAAGTGTATGGTGGAGCCGTCCAACTTCCGGGAGCTGGAATAGAGGCACCAATGTTAGAACGAGAGATGCTACATATAGAAGAGAAGAAGCGAATTGGGTATAAAGCAGCAACATTTGTAGAAGATGGAGATGTTATTGCGATTGATGACGGAAGTACACCACTTCAAATGGTACCATATCTGGTACATCGCAAAAATTTAACGATTGTAACAAGTTCATTTCCAGTAGCGACACAATTAATTTCTTCTATTAATAAAAAGATGTTTCACGGTGAAGTTTTATTTATTGGTGGAAAAGTTTCTCCAAAACATTCACGCGTATCAGGATCTATTTCGCAGCAAGTTATCCAGCAATTTCATTTTCATAAAGCATTTGTTTCGATTGATGGATTATTACCTGGTTTTGGAGTTTCTAGTTTTGAATTAGAAAAGGCGAAACTGTCAGAAGCGATGATGAAATTAGCAGAGAAAACATATATTTTATGTGATCATACAAAGGTAGGCGTAAAAGGAAATTACCGAATAGCAGCGTTTTCGCGCATTCAACATGTAATTTGTGATAAGAAAATGCCCTATAGTTTTGAAGAGGAAGTTAAAAGGCATAATATTCAATGGACAATTTGTTAAATACGTAGAACTCCCACCTGATTGTGAGGTGGGAGTTCTACTGCCTGCAAATAGCGGGATAAAAGTTTTGTATTTATGCAAAAAAAGTGGACACATTTTCCCATCTCTTTCATATAATTTACCAATACAAAAAAAGTTGGTCGAAGGAAAGAAGGGGAAGTATGTCAGAACGGATATATAATAAACTTGTCTTGTATGCAAATATTTTGCAAAAAATTGGTGTCATCAATGAGAAGGAAAAAAATGAAATTCTTCATACGATAGGTAAAAAAGCTCTTTGAATAAAGGGCTTTTATATTTTTTACCTTTAAAAATATAAATTTAATGTAATATTCTCGTTGACATCGATAATGATATTCATTATCATTTATTTATGAGTAATTGATAATGTTTATCAATTATAAAGATTATATATGATAGGGGATATTATTTTGAAAAAAAATTATATGAAGGCGCTAGTAGTAGCGACAACATTAGCAATTCCATTTGCTGCATACTCTACTCCAGCGTTAGCAGCAATAAAAATTGAAGCAAACCAATCGGTAGCGGCAGCTAGTGAACGTACATACGATACTGAGATTAAAATATATAAGGATCAAAAAGATGAGCCATCTATGGTTTCTCAATATATAAAAGATCCTAAAGTAACGATTGCGGACGGGAAAAAAATTGTAACTGTAACAATGCAAGATAGCGATTATTTTCAATACCTTAGAATAGAGGATAAAAACCAACCTGGCGTATTTCATGATGTAAAAGTTTTGTCAGAAGATAAGAGGAAGAATGGAACGAAAGTGGTTCAATTTGAAATTGGCGAGTTTGAGAAGAAGCACAATATGCAAATGCATATACTTATTCCGGCTATTGGATATGATCACAAATATCAAGTTCAATTTGAAATTAAAGATCCAACTGTAGGTGACAAAGAAACAGAGAAACCAGATGATAACTCTAATTCCGGCAATACGGAGACGGATCATCCAGTTGATAATCAAAATATGATAACAGATAATAAATTAAGAGAGCTTGTTAATAAAAAGGTATTTAATAGAAAAGATTTAAATACACCAATCACGAAAGAAGAGTTATTACAAGTAAAGGACTTGTTTTTAAATACGAATGAGATACTGGATTATAGTGCATTAAAATATATGCCAAATTTAAAATCTTTAACAGTTGCGAATGCGAAGATAAAAGATCCATCATTCTTTACGAGCTTAAAACAATTGAAACATTTAGCTTTACGTGGTAATGAATTTTCAGATGTAACACCAATTGTTAAGATGGATAATTTAGATTCTCTTGATTTAAGTAATAATAAAATTACGAA
>NZ_JAKUFF010000087.1:0-15965 GCF_022663305.1 Bacillus cereus group sp. BfR-BA-01408
AAAAGATGTAATCCAAGGATTTTATGCCAATTATGAAAGACTGGTTATAGGAAAGAAAGTCGTTCATATTCAGTCTATTGGAGAAGTGAAAACAAGCCAACAACTACCAAGAAACAAAAAACCATTAAATCCAAGAGTTACCTTTGATGGTCGTCACTGGTGGATTAGTGTAGGGTTCCAAGAAGACTTTGAATCACAAGAACTAACGAATGAGTCGATTGGTGTGGATGTTGGTTTAAAAGAACTTTTTGTAGCTTCTAATGGTATGAAAGAACGAAATATAAACAAAGATGCTAAGGTTAAAAAACTTTTGAAAAGGAAAAAGTCAGCGCAAAGAGATATGTCTAGGAGATTTAAAAAAGGTGTGAAAATTCAGTCTGCCGGATATGAAAAAGCGAAAGCTGAGCACCTGCGGTTATCTAGGAAAATTATGAATATCCGAAATAACCATATCCATCAAGCAACAGCTAAATTGGTGAAAACCAAACCAATGAGGATTGTTGTGGAAGACTTATCTATCTCAAACCTGTTAAAAAACAAAAAACTATCGAAAGCATTTTCCTCTCAAAAATTAAACTTCTTCTTTCAATGTTTATCATACAAGTGCGAGAAGTATGGCATTGCGTATGTAAAAGCTGATAAATGGTTCGCTTCAAGCAAGATTTGTTCATGTTGTGGAGTAAAATACGACCATTCAGTTCAACCAGAAGGACAGTGGAGTTTAAAAATACGTGAGTGGTGTTGTGCTTCATGCAATAGCCATCACGATAGAGATTTGAATGCTTCGATAAATTTATCAAGATGGGTAAAATAAATGCTTGATAATAGGAGGTAACGATACTGCCTCGTGTGGAGTGTTATACCCCTCGTCCCTTTGGGGTTGCGAGAACACGATGAAGCACTAACTCGTGTAAATTTGATTGAATTGTATAGATTTAGTTAAGTTTATCGTATCGGAAAGTGTTTTTGACGAGTTATTAAATGCAAAAGAAGAAGTCTTTTGCATTTACCTTTTAAATAGACTAGATAATACATTTAGGAATGAAAATTTGTAAATATATGGTATAATTCTATTAAAAGGTGAAAGGAGCTTCTAACATGTGGTTCACTTCGGCAATCGCGCCTGTTCTAATAGTCGGGGGAATTGTAGTATTTGTAATAAAAAGATTGGAACATAAATATAAGCACGGCAAATTGGGTAAGAAAAAATCAAATGAGGCTCAAATTTTATTAGACAGTTTAATACCAATAGGAATGTTTATTGGTTGTATGATCGGCTTGATTTTCGGCATGTTTTTCCCGGACTTCTCCCTGCTTTCAGTTAGTTTAGGGGCCGGAATAGGCTATTTATTTGGTTATTTCGCCTATGAAATTTATAGTAAGACAGGAAATAACTTTTCCTAATTCAAAAAGAATAAATAGGACAGTACATAGTCGTCATATCCAATATGTACTGTCCTTTATTTTGGCATCAACGTAATCACCTTACGTTCCACATCCTATACACCTTTTTGATTGATTTTCCTCTCCTCCCTCTTTCGTATATCCGCTTTTTTATTTTCACTAGATCTATATCCATAGTAAAGTAAAGCACATGTAATAACTGAACCTACAATGTAGCCTAAAAAACACCCTAACCAAAACATAATGTAATTGCCTCCAATCCTTTATAAAGTAAAACTTTAATCAGCTCTCACCAATCGGACGTTTACGGACAGTTGATCTCCCACCTAACTTCTTTGCTCCAATTGAAATTTTGAGGTGGGAGTTTTACTGTCCGTTAGCGCGGGATAAATTTTATGTACTATAACTCTTTACATGCTTAATCGTTTATTTCTATAAACTATACACTCTCTAAGGCTATTCATACCATTATTTCTCTTCTTACCTCAAATGACAATTTTATTATTTGTCATAAAGTTAATATTTTTCCATATTATTACTTTTCCCTTTGAAAATAATATACTACATTTGAAATAAGCAGGCTAGTATATTGGCTCTTCTCCCTCTTACCTTTAGTTATGAACAAAAAAATTCCCTTAAAGCATAAGCTTTAAGGGGTGAGCCTGTTTTTTATTTACTTATATACGTACAGCTGTACCACTTACAGCGACCATTAACATTCCATCACGAACTACTTCGTAATCTACGTCAATACCAACGATAGCGTTCGCGCCTTTTTGTTTTGCAAGTTCTTTCATTTCATCCATTGCGATATCACGAGCTTCTTTTAGTTTGCTTTCGTAAGAACCAGCACGACCACCGACAACATCACGAACAGAAGCGAATAAATCGCGGACAATATTTGCACCCATAATAGCTTCACCATTTACAATATCGATATACTCAATAATTTCTTTACCTTGAATTCCAGACGTTGTTGTTACAATCATGACTGACACGCTCCTAATAATTTGTAGTTTGAATAAGCTTTCTTATGTCTTTATTATGACATGGAACAAACAATGAATCTATTGAATTACCTTACAGGAATGTGACAGTTTTGTAAGAATACAGCGACTATTTTGTTTAATAAAGCGCTTTAACATTAGGATACATAAACGATTCCCTATTTTCTTTCCAGTCGCGTTCTACTTCTTTAAAAGTCGGTCGTCCTAATTCTCCCTTGTTTCCCTGTTTACGAAACCATTTCTTCACATACTTCTCTCCATTTTTATTTTGTACTGTACAAAGGAAGCTATTACTACTATCCTTTAATATTTTTACAATCACGACAAGACACCCCTTCTCTCTTAAACTTGATCTTTTACTATAAGCCCTTCCTCTCTTATAGTCATACGACTCCTCGGTCGCGCCAAAGTTGTAAGATCAAAAAACGATATTCACTTTGCCTATTTAAAGAAATCAGAGTTATACGCATTGTGCTTATCAAATATTTTATAGATTTCTAACTTATCATCTAATTTTGCATCTACTAAAATTAATATATTTCTATCGTAAATATATTCTTCATACTTTTTAGCATGTTCTTCAGGGATTCCTAAGCCGATAAATGCCCCTATTAAACTTCCAGCTCCTCCGCCAATACCGGCTCCCCCAATAGCTGCTGCGATAGGTCCCGCTGCTACAATTGGACCCATTCCAGATACGGCAAGTACACCAAGACCTGTTAATAAACCACCGAGTCCTCCTGCTACTCCTCCTGCTACAAGCCCTGTCGCTGAAAAGATATCTCCTTTATGTGCAGTTTCATGATTCACTTTCTCACCTGATTTTTCTTCCAGATGTTCAATTTCCTTTTGATCTTTCGCAATAGCTGAAATGTTATCTGCCGAGTATCCTTTTTCCTTTAATTCATTAATAACGAGTGCCGCATCATCAATTGTTTGAAAAACACCTACTATTTTTCTATCCACATTCATAACTATTAACCTCCTAAAGTTTTATATAATATATCTTTATTACTCTTCGTTTTTATATACACTAATTTTTTTATTCACATATCCATTCACAAAAAACGCTAATAATAAAAGGATTACAAGAGAACTACTTAACAAGTAAATGAAATCAAATGTAATATCCGTTATCATTTTATCCATATGTAACAGTCTCCTTTTTATTTAAAGTAAAAGTATAAAACCTTACAATTCATCTTCGGTCAATCTCTTTGTAGTATATGTATACCCTCCGTAACTCTTTCTAAACGTAAAAAACTATAATTATATTTTTTAAATTTTATAGGTTTAACATTTTTTTAAACGGGTATGTTTATATTGTTATGCTTATTATATGGAAAGGAATATTACGATGAATGCCATTCACTCTACTACTATTCTTTATAATGAAACACCTACAATAACGCAGATTCATCATTTTTATGCTGTAATGACAACATTTCAAACAAATGTATTTATAAGTAAACACGGAACACTTACTGCTATTAAAAATTTAAGCACATTAGTATCATTTTTCCTTACTGTAAAAAAGAGAGAGCTTGTATTATTTATCTTTGAAGGAATAGATGCAAAAAAAGCTTTAAGAACACTCTTTCCTTCTTAAAAGTTTTGTTATCCCCCTATTCCCTCAATTGTTACTTTTCATATATCGTTTTATACTTCAAAATGATTTCTTCTATTCAAAACGAGACCCCCTAATACAATAGGGGGATTTCTAGTTTGGCCCTATGAAAACTGATATAATATATATTACGTTTTTCATTCTTTAAAATAGAAAACTTTTAATAACCTTGAAGGTAGGAATTTTTAATGAAATCGGAAACAAAATTTAGTATTCGCTACAAAATTATGGCTGGTTATTTAGTTATCATTTTGTTCTTACTTATTTCTTTCATTATGCTAAACAATGAGATTTCCAATTTACAAAAATCTCGTAATTTTATTATTGATCACGATTTTAAAGTTCTTAATTTAACGAATCAAGTGGAGAAAGAATTGCTAACAATTGAAAATAAAGCGAAGGGCTTTATCACTTCTAATAACGCGAACTATCTGCAATCTCTTAACTCTGCCGAAAAAGATTATGAAAAACATTACCATGATCTTTTTTCTTTATTAGAAGATAACCCATCTCAGCAAGAAAAATTAAAACAGATTAACGGAAATATTACTAATTGGATAAATAAAGAAATTCACCCGTTAATTGCAAACCATAATAGTAATAACATACAAGAAATCGACACTACCGAAATTCAATCATTGCAATCACAGCTAACTGACTTCCGTAGCACTGAGGAGCAATTAACGAAAAAAAGAGCTGCACAATTAGATACGGAAAATAATAAATTAGAGATTTGGTTATACAGTTTATTGTTCTTACTTTCTTGTATTTCTATTATCGTTTCACTCTATATTTCGAATTCCATTACAAAAACGATTAAAAATGTAATTCAAGCTATTAAATCCATTTCTTCTAAAGAAAAAATTACGGAAAGAATTCATGTAAATACACATGACGAAATAAAAGATCTTGCTCATACAACGAACCACCTACTGGACGAAATATCGAAAAGAGAGTGGTTACAAACGGAGCTTGCAGAATTAATTTTAATGTATCAAGGTGTATCCTCTATCGAGATGTTAGGCAACAAAATTTTGAGTGGCATTATACAAAAAACGCAAACTTCTTGCGGTGCATTTTATGTACGTGAAGAAGTTGAAGAAACTGTCTACTATGTAAAGAAAGCTTCTTTCGCTGAGCAAGGTGCTGATATTGGAAAACAATCTATTAAAATGGGTGAAGGTTTCATTGGACAGTCTGCTTTAGAAAAGAAAAGTTTTATTCTGAGGGACATACCTGAAGAGTTTCGTTACGTTACTACTGGATTATTAGAAATACGTCCTAAAAATATACTAGTCATCCCTGTCTTATTTGAAGATGAAGTAATTGCAGTAATGGAGTTAGTAAGTGTAACTGAGATCTCAGACTTACATCAAGATTTCATTCAACAAACTGTTGATAATCTAGGTTTAACAATCCATAGTATTATGGGACGTATGCGAATTCAAACCCTTTTACATGAATCACAAGCAATGACAGAAGAGTTACAAGTTCAATCAGAAGAATTGCAAACGCAAGCGGAAGAACTACAAATGCAAGCCGAAGAATTACGAACAACGAATGAACAATTAGAATCTAGAACGGAAGAGGCCGAACAAAAGACAGCTGACTTACAAATTACGAAATTAGAATTAGAAGAAAAAGCAAGCGAGTTGTTACGTAGCTCAAAATATAAATCAGAATTTCTAGCAAATATGTCACATGAATTACGCACACCATTAAATAGTATTTTACTATTATCTGAAATGTTAAAAGAAAATCATGACAATCATCTATCCGATGATGAAATTGAATTGGCAACCGTTATTCATTCATCAGGAAAAGATTTGCTTACTTTAATTAATGACATACTAGATTTATCGAAAGTAGAAGCCGGAAAACTAGATGTCATTTTTGAAGCAACGAACATAAGTGATATGGCAGCAAGTATGCAGCAAAACTTCTTACATATCGCTGCACAAAAAAATGTAGAATTTACTGTTGAAGACAGTGACACGATTCCTAATCTGTTTTATACAGATGCAAAACGGATTGAACAAATTATTAAAAATTTATTATCCAATGCATTTAAATTCACGGAAAAAGGATCTGTCTCTTTACATTTCGATTCAATAGAAGCAACTAATTTGAGCCATGAAATGCAGTCTATCAGTAATGATTGGATTACCATTTCGGTAAAAGATACTGGTATTGGTATCGCTAAAGAACAGCATCAACTTATTTTCGAAGCCTTTCAACAGGCAGATGGCGCAACGATTCGAAAATATGGTGGTACAGGCTTAGGATTATCTATTTGTAAAGAGTTTGCTAGATTGTTAGGTGGTTGGATTACGTTACAGAGTCATGTAGGAGAAGGCAGTACTTTCACTGTATATATTCCTAACCTTCCAAATGGATTAACTGATATACAAGTATCCAATTTAGAAGTCGCAGCAACGGTAGAAGATGTTATTCCTGCTGAAGTTGTTGAGGAAACTATCGTGATTCCAGAAACTAATAACGTCTTCCAAGAGAAAACTATTTTAATTGTCGATGATGATCATCGAAATATATTTGCGTTACAAAATGCACTAGAAAAACAACATGCTAACATTATTACTGCACAAAACGGTATAGAGTGTTTAGACATACTAAAAAACAATACAAATATCGACCTTATTTTAATGGATATTATGATGCCGAATATGGACGGTTATGAAACGATGGAACATATCCGAATGAACTTAGGATTACATGAAATACCTATTATCGCATTAACTGCGAAAGCAATGCCAAATGATAAGGAAAAATGTTTATCTGCTGGCGCTTCAGATTATATAAGTAAACCATTAAATTTACATCAACTCTATTCGGTAATGAGTGTATGGTTAATAAAATAAGTGAGGTTTCGTTTCAGTGGAAAATAAGTATTATAATTTTGATCCATCAGTAGATACGGATAAGCGTACGAACTTAGAAATTGACTTACTATTGGAAGCGGTATTTAAACTATCAGGATTTGATTTTCGCCAATATGCTCGCACATCTATTTATAGGCGGATTTGTAATCGAATGCAGCTTTCTAATATCCCTACCATTTCAAAATTAATTGAAAAAGTAATTCATGAAGAGGGGGTTTTAGAACAGTTATTAAATGATTTCTCCATTAATGTAACTGAGATGTTCCGTAACCCTATCTTTTTTAAGGCGCTAAGAGAGCATGTTATTCCTGAATTAAGAAAGCATCCTGAAATTAGAATTTGGCATGCTGGATGTGCAACTGGTGAAGAAGTATTATCCATGTCCATCTTACTTCATGAAGAAGGATTAAGTGAAAAAGCTGTTATTTACGCAACAGATATGAATACAAATGTGTTAGAAAAAGCAAAACAAGGCATCCTTCCGTTAAATAAAATGCAAACTTATACGAAAAACTATTTACAAGCTGGCGGTACACAAGCATTTTCCAACTATTATTCAACGGATAGTCGCTTTGCTTATTTTAATCCGTCACTGTTACAAAACATTATTTTTGCGCAGCATAATTTAGTAACTGATCAATCTTTTAACGAATTTCACATTATACTTTGCCGTAACGTTTTAATTTACTTTACGAGTAAACTTCAAAACCAAGTACAGCAACTATTTTATGAAAGTTTAGGTCACAACGGATTCCTATGTTTAGGAAATAAAGAAACGCTTCGTTTTTCAGATATAATGCCGCATTATATCCAATTTAATCCGAACGAACAAATCTACCAAAAAATACAATAAAAGCGTATGAAATCCTCTGTTTGGATTTCATACGCTTTTTATTTCGCATTCGTTTGTATCATAATGAGGCACATATCATCTGATTGTTCTTTCTTCTGTTCTTCCTTATAAAACCCTTCTATCTCTTCTTCTAAATCTCCCCATTTTCTTTCTGTAAAAGTACGTAATTTCTCTTCAGCCTCAAATTCATCATTTGCTATTGCTTCAAGTACACCATCTGTAAACAATACGATTTGAGCGTTCTTCTCAAAAGGTATAACTGTCTTTTCAACTTTTATTTCATCAAAAAATCCTACCGCACAACTCCCGCGATTTAGTTCAACTACATTTGTTTCATCAACTAAAACGTACCCAGAAGGATGTCCTGCATTTACATATTCAATTGTTCTCTTTTCTGTATCCACTACTAAGTATATCGCTGTAAAATAATATGGAATATTGTCATTCTCATTATGTAAAAGAGTCATATATTTATTTAAGTCTTTCATAACGAGTTCTGGATCGATTAAACTTTTAATCGTTTCACGTAATACAGACGAAATAAACATACAAACTAATGAAGCAGATACACCATGTCCCATCACATCTAATAATATAATACCGTAGCGGTTTTCATCGATTTTATACCAGTAATACATATCTCCAGCTAGTTTAAATGAAGGTAAGTAACTTGCTTCGATTTTTATGTGTTCTTCTCTTAATGGACTACTTAATAAGTTTCTTTGTACTTGCGTAGCTAAATCTAGTTCATTCCGAAGATTTTCTTCCTGTTCTTTATGCCAATTTAATTCCGATTTCAAGCGTAATGCTACACGCATACGCGCTAACAATTCAACTTTATTTATCGGTTTCGTAATATAATCCATTGCCCCCATATCAAGCGCTTCAGCTAATTTATTTGCATCTTCTAAAGCTGTTACAAAAATAATAGGAACATCTTTAAACTTCTCCTCTTTTTGTAATCGCCTACAAACTTCAAGTCCATCAATTTCAGGCATCATAATATCTAATAGTATTAAATCTATTTCATTATGCCTGGAAGAATCTTTTCCAAAATGGATGTATTCGAAAAGCTCTTGTGCAGAATTCAGCGATACAAGATCCTGATACCCAGCTTGCTTCAAAATTTTTTCAATTACAAAGATATTCACCGGATTATCATCGACAATTAAAATGGACACAAGTTATTTCCCCTTTTCTTATATAAAATGTAAATCGATTATCATTTTCTATTTTTCTAGTATTACATACTCAGTTATGAAATGAAAATTTCCTACTCAAACACATTTATACAGCAAAAGAACAAACCCCCAGAAATGAGAGTTTGTTCTTTCATTCTATAAATTTCCACTTTTAATTTAGCACCATTGCTTTATCATTTAAAAGACGATCCAATTCTTCCATATGATTTGTTTCATCTGCAATCATGTCTTCTAACTTTACAACTAACTCTGTCATATTTAATTTTGCTGCCTGTTCTTTTCGCTTTTCATAACGCTTAATTGTTTCATATTCTGATTGTCTAGCATATTCTAACATTTCTCTCACATCTTCTGCTTGTTTCACTCGTAAAGGGATTGTAGTAGGTGTACCACCTAGCGTCTTAATTTTCTCCGCTAAATATAGGGCATGTCCTTGTTCATCACTAATTTCAGATTCAAAGAAAGGTTTTAACACTTGTCTATATATACCAGAAACTGTAGCTGCATTATGGTTATACATAATAATTGCTGAGTATTCTCCCGCTAAATCTTCATTCAATCCTTCGATTAGTTCTTTCACATCGTGTGACATTTCATATCTCCTCCTATACTTAATAAGTACCCCTTTTCTCATGTTTTAAACATCATTATTTAAAATTTTTTATGTATCTAAAAATGCGGCTTGTTTCAACTTACTTATCGCTTGTCTTTTAATACGAGAAACGTGCATTTGTGAAATACCTAACCGTTCCCCTGTATCTTTTTGATTTAAATTTTCTTCAAATATATAATGAATAACACTCTTTTCCGTTTCATTTAATACGTTAAAAATATCCTTTAAAACGAGACGCCTTTCTGTCTCTTCATATCCTTGCTCTACTTCACCTACAGATTCAATTCTCGCTACCGAACTGCCATCAGATGCATTTTCAACTACATCATCTAAGGAGGATACTCGATAATTATTTTTCGCATCCATAATTTCTAGCACTTCCTCTTCGGATAGTTCTAAATGATCCGCAATCTCTATAATTTTCGGTGAACGTTGCAGTTGATCTGTTAACTCCTCTATCGCAAGTTTAATTTTTCCGCCTAAATCTTTAATTCGCCTTGGAACGTGAATGCCCCATGTTTTATCACGTAAATACTTTTTTATTTCCCCTACTATCGTAGGGATTGCAAACGGCTCAAAAGCATTCCCTATCGAATAATCATACCTTCTTATTGCGCCTAAGAGCCCTAACATGCCTACTTGTATAATATCCTCATGCATCGGTCCGCCTTTTGAATAGCGATATGCAATGGAATAGACGAGATTTTTATAATGCTCAACTAACCTTTCCTGCGCTTCATCACAGTGGTTTTGTTGAAATTCTGCAATTAGTTTCATAACGTCTTCTTTAGTAAGAGTTGTAGGTTGAGATTGGATTTCCATCATTCTCCACCTGCTCTCTTTGTATATATTTTGTCATTAAAACTGTCATGCCCTCATCATGCATGATTTGTATATCATCCATTAACGTATTGATTAAATATAAACCTAAACCATTTTCCGGCAAATGTTCTACCGGCTTATTAATATCATACGGACCAACTTTCCTTTTTAAGTTATTAAAATCAAAGCTAACTCCATTATCCGCAACCATAATTTCTAATCGATCTTCATATAGACCGAAGACAATTGTAATTTCTCCAACGTCTTCTTTGTATGCATGTTGTACAATATTTGTACATGCTTCACTAATAGCAATTTTCATATCCTCTATATCGTCGTAAGCAAAACCCATTCGATTCGCAACACCAGCCATTGTTAAACGAATAATAGCGACATATTCTGCCTTTGCAGGAATTTTCATTTCTATCTTTTCAAATCTCTCCATCATCCCTAGTCACCTTCTTTCTACTTTTTCAAAATCGGAATTCAAATTTAATATTTCTGTTAACCCTGTAATATCAAATAATCTTTTTAACCTTTTAGATACACCAATAAACTCTAGCTTTCCATCATTTTTCTTAACTGCTTTTAATAGCGCTATAAAAACACCTAAGCCTGTACTATCCATATACTCTACCTCAGTAAAATCTACTACAATATGAACCTCTTTTTCGCTTGCAATAGGCATGATCTTATTTTTCAAATCTGATGCCGTATATGCATCAATTTCACCATTAAGTTGTACCGTATAACCTACATCATTTTGCAAAATATTTATTCCCAAATTCATCATTTCCGCCCCCTTATCTCAAACTACTACTATGTTAATTACCCATAAAAATTAGTTTTAAACATATTTTTTTATTTTTATTATAAATAAATTTTCTACACCTTTCTCGGCTTAACACGTAAAAACTACTACTAAATGTTTAAAGCTTATAAATTTGTGTATGTATAATGTATAAACATTATTTTTAGGGGGATCTATCTATGGAAGAGCACAATTTTAAAAAGGGAGATTTCGTACAATTTTCTTATCGACACGATCATGCTACAAAATTAGTTGGTTCCATTATTAACATACTAACGAATACAATTGTAGTGGATATAGGTAATAACGAAGACTTGTCTCATATAGAACCAAGGCAAGTTGTAAGAATAAATAATTGCGAAAAAGTAACGATGGTTTAATACATAATAGAAAGTGTAATTTCAATGAGCGGGGAATTCTTTATTCCCCGCTCATTCGCATGCAAAATATAAAAAAGCATCCAAATTATTTTAATTGGATGCTTTTTTATGTATATTTATCATTCTATTTACTTTATAGCTATATATAATAAACTTAAGATTACTATTCATGATCAAACTTACGCTTTCCGCAGCATTCTAGAGAAGAATGTAACGATTAAAATAAAGACGATTGCACCTAATAACGCTGGAAGAACGAAAATACCTCCCCATTCAGGACCCCAATGACCAAATAACGCACTACCTACCCAAGATCCGATTAATCCCGCAATCACATTACCAACTATACCTAAAGGAAAGTCTTTTCCCGTAATCATTCCAGCTAACGCACCAATAAGTCCACCTACAATACACGTAATAATAAGTCCCACAATTAAGCCTCCCATATTATTTTTATAATGGATTTATCAAGCTTTGGTTTGTAACCAAAGCTTGATAAACATGTATTATTCTTTATTATCCAGCCCATCACTTATCTTTTGTTTCACTTTTCCGACTTTTTCTTTTATCGTTCCCTTCGTCTTCTCCCACTTCCCTTCATTTTTCAACTCTCTATCTTCTGTAACTTCACCAATTCCTTCTTTTACTTGTCCCTTTGTCTTTTCAACTTTACCTGTAATTTGTTCTTTTAGTCCGCCACTCATATTTCCCATCTCCTTTTCTTAATAGATTTATAGGATACAAATTTAAATAGAATACGTGCATCTTCTTTCTTGTAACCATTCACCGACTCTTTCTAAATCCTTAACGAATAACAAGATTTTCCCTTCATCCAGCTTTTCTTCATAGAAGTTCGCTTCTTCCTCATTAAGCCCTAACTCCTGCATCTTATTTCTTAACTGATCTCCCGTTTTTTGAAAGACATTAATAATGCTTGTCCCAAGCCCCTCCTCTTTTATACCAATTGTATTTACGTCTGCATTGTCTGCGATTCTATCTGTCCTTTCTTTCTCGTGTGTTAATACGTAAATATCTTTTTGGTCTATTCCTTTCTTCACTAGATCATTCGCCGCATTCATGACCTCTTTCTCCGTAATAAATTCATATACAAAAGGTTTACTATACTTCGTTTCCATCTTTAACTTCCTCCTTTAAAATGAATTATTTGTTATATTATATGTAGTACACCCATTTTCGAAATGTTAAACATAAAATTTGAAAAAAAATGAGAAGGAGAGTACATATGCACTTTCGTCTAGAGTTATTTGTAGAAGATTTGCAAAGGTCTATTCGTTTTTATGAGGAAATCCTTACCCTTGTATTCTCAAAAAAGAATACAACTGGTGCAATGATTAAACTAGGGGATTTTTCTTTATTATTGACCCCTGATTATATTCTTAATGAAAATCATTATTTAAAAACAGATGGACTTAATCCAAAAGGTAAAGGTGTTGAGATTATCATAGTTTTTGATCATATCGAACAAATATACCAACATGTATTAGAAAAAAATTATCCAGTGGAATCTAACCTTAAAATGCAATCTTGGGGAATGAAGGATTTTCGTATCGTAGACCCTGATGGTTATTATTTACGATTAACCTCCTCTTGAATTTTCTTTATCCCAAAACTAGTAGAATAAATCCCCTTACAATAACTACCTAAATTAACAGAAAATTGTTATAATTAAACATAAGGAGGGATACTATGAAAAAAATCATATCTATATGCGCTCTAACCGCTCTATCTTTCACTTTAATAGGCTGTACAAGCACCTCAGCTACAGATAAAGCTTCACAAGCTAAGCAAGAACATACACAAACTACCTTTCAATTAAAATCCGCAAATATTACAGACATTGAAATACTTAGCACAATAAATAACAACGTTTCAAAATCTCAAACAGACAACGAAGAAATGATACAATCTATCGTTTCCACAGTTCAAAAAGGCACGCCTAAAACAATCACTTTAGATCAAAAAAAGCGAGAATCTGCACATTCTACTATTACCGTTACATATAAAGATGACGCAAAAGAAGAATTTCTTGTTTGGGTTGATAATAAAGAGCAAATTACGATTGCTAAAGATGAGAAGAAGGATAAGGTTGAAGGTGTGATTGTGAATATTGAAAATGCTAAAATGATGAAGGATTTTTTTAAGAAAACATCTTAGCAGATAACTTTTCTTTATACATTAAAAAAGGCCCACCTATTTCCGTAGGCGGGCTTTATCTTTATTACACAATAAGAAAGTATACTCTCTTTTCCTCTGAAATTTTATGTAATTATACATATTCATGAACATAAATATGTTGATGAACTTTATCTACATACGCATGGCATTAATCCATTGAAAATTTATCTTCTTTAAAGCAAAACTCTCTTTTAGAAAAAAGAAAAGACACCCTAAGGTGCCTTCCTCCGACTTGAACCATCTTAATTTTAATAATATGTATTGGACTCCCATCCAATTATTATTTTACCATGTTAAGTTGTTTTTGTTTATTGAGAAATACAATAATTTACTTGTGCTGGTTGTCTGTATGAGGTCTTTTTGTAGTCCATGCAGCGATTAACAAAAGAACAATAGCCGTGATAACACCTAAAAGTCCTTGCTTGAGCCACATGGATAATGCGGCATTTGAGCCAATGGCTAGAAACATAAGCATTACTGTGTATTTATTAAATCTCATTATAAGTAACCTCCCAATGTAACTGCACATAAGAAAATTTCACCATTCATTTATTACGTAAAAAATGGTATTAAACAAACTTTAGGTCCCTTATTTACAACTAAAATCTATATTTTAAAAAATGATATAGAAGCGAGCTTGAGTAAAATTATGCGCTAAGCCAATGTGACACTATCTCCGAAGGAAATACCGTATTGCAGAGTAAAAACATTATACTTCCTAGTGGAGTGAAATTCAGTGTTATTTTTATAACGCTCCATTTTTCCATTCTTTATTATGAATATCTAATCCTTCTTGGCCAAAGAAATGGAGAATAAATTCTTTTTCATCACTAACAGTTTTTTTAGCTAGTTTAGATCCTTCCATACTTTTCCTTGTTCCAGAACGTAAATAATGAATTTCCCCAAAGTCTTCAACTGCAGATTCGAAATTTCCATCGTACCATTTGTTCAGAATAGATTCATATTTTGGTCTTTCCTCATTATTTATAACATGTAAGTTGTTTTTTAAGTATTGAATGTTTTCTTTTATCATTTGAAATCGCCCTACATCACGAGTACCAGAAACATGAAGATTATTCCCATTGAATGTGAGTTTTTGTAAAGACATATGTATCATCATATCATTTATCGTTTGCTCGTTTTGGATTTCCCCAATCGACTGTGCCGCTTTAGATAATTCATCTTCACTTACTACATAACTATCTTTTTGTTGCTTTTGAATGGTTTGAACTTTTGATTTTTCCTGAACCTTTTCTTCTTGTTTAGGTTTTGATTCAGGTGTAGCCTTCTCATTTGAGCTACAAGCAACCGTTCCCATAAGCAATGTACTGCATGTTAACGCCATAAGTAACTTTCGTTTCATTTTTTCACGCCTATCTGTATTGGTTATTTTAAATAGATTTTTTAGAATGTAAGATTTCTCATCTCATAGTAGCAAACAATTGATTTGTACATTGTCATGTTTTGTCGAAGGGTAATAAAAATACCTTATGATGTCTTCCTTCGATTTGAATTATCTTAATTTTAATAATATATATTGGACTCCCTTCGCCTATCAAGCTAAGAAAATACAACTACCCCAGAACGAGATTGTATCCTAACTTGCAATAAAAAAGTTCATCTTTTCCTTTTAGGGTAATTTTACATTTTCAAGTTGATAGGCACAGGGCACGCTCTATAAAGCAGATTTTTTGAACAGCGTAACATAATTAATAAAATGTATACTATATATCTTATATGTTATGTGGGAGCCAGAAGCTAAAGGAATTAGTACTTGATTATCATGAAGAAAAAGCCACAGTGAAAGTGTTGATGAAGATTTTTACTAAACTACGCATAGGTAGAAAAGTATATATACTTCTCTACCTATCTTAATGTTACTTAATAAATGCTTGTTTTCATTATATATACAAGGAAATGAAACCGGCTATAACAATCAATGGCAGGATTACTGCGAGTTTATTTTTTAGAGGGACACGTTTGTCTGGGACACCGGGGTGGATAACAAATGCAAGTAAAACAATTGCTCCAATAATACCTAAAAGTGTATGAATGACCATCCTCCTAAGGAATATTATTATTAATTTTATCACACTCAAATAAAAAGGATAAAAATAACAATTAACCCTAAATACACCATTATGAATTTC
>NZ_JAKUFF010000088.1:0-15928 GCF_022663305.1 Bacillus cereus group sp. BfR-BA-01408
AAAATATAAAGTGATTAAGAAGAAAGAAATGAACGAAAATAAAGTAACGTTAATTAGTGGCGGCGGTAGTGGTCATGAGCCGGCACATGCAGGGTTAGTCGGAAAAGGAATGTTAGATGCGGCAGTATGCGGAGATGTGTTTGCTTCGCCTTCACAAATTCAGGTATACCAAGCAATTAAAGAGACAGCTAGTAAAAAAGGTACGTTATTAATTATTAAAAATTACAGCGGCGATATTATGAATTTCAAAAATGGTGCGCATTTAGCGACGGAAGATGGAATTGAAGTAGATTACGTAAAAGTGGACGATGATATTGCGGTAGAAGATAGCCTGTACACAGTAGGGCGCCGCGGCGTTGCGGGCGTTATTTTAGTTCATAAAATTGCTGGTGCAGCAGCGGAAGCAGGTATGGATTTAGGAGCGGTGAAAGCTGTCGCAGAAAAAGCAGCTGCTAACGTGCGCACAATCGGTTTAGCGTTAACGTCTTGTACAGTTCCAGCGAGTGGATCACCAACTTTCACACTTGCGGAAGATGAGATGGAATACGGCGTAGGTATTCACGGTGAACCAGGAATTAAACGTGAAAAAATGTTGTCAGCAGATGAATTAGCGAACCGTATGACAAATGATTTAATGAAAGATTTAGGAGTAAAAGACGGCGAGGAAATTGCGCTTCTAGTTAACGGTTTTGGCGGAACACCACTGCAAGAACTTTATCTATTTAACAACGCAGTTACGAGAGAATTAGCAGCTAGAAATATTAAAATTAATAGGGTATTCGTCGGAAACTATATGACGAGTATCGATATGGCTGGTATGTCTTTAACAGTAATGAAATTAGATGATGAGCTAAAAACGTTATTATCTAAAGAATGTAATACACCAGCGTTTAAAGTAGACGGTCCAGTTGAAAGTGTAGAGTACGTGAATGTGCTTGAAGAGACAGAAGAGAAGGAAGTTTCCTTTGAACTGGAAACTGCAGAAGAGCACGCTGTTATTAAAGATAATGTCATTACATTAAACAACATGATTTATCTCGTTGATAAAATGAGTGATACTATTATTAAAAATGAAGTGCCATTCTGTGAGCTAGACACGCATGCTGGTGACGGAGACTTCGGAATGAGTGTAGCAAAAGGATTTAAGCAATTAAAACGTGAATGGCATTCTATTGTAGAACAAGAAAATGTAACGATCGGATCATTCCTTGACGGTTGTTCCATGATTATTATGGAACATTGCGGCGGTGCGTCTGGTCCAATTTGGGGCGGGGCGTTCCGCGCAGCTAGTAAAGCAGCAGGCGAAAAACGTGAGCTAACAGTGAAAGAATTCGCTGAAATGTTGCAAGCAGCACTGCAAGGCATACAATCTATCGGTGAAAGATCATTCGGCAGAGGAGCAGTAGTTGGTGACAAAACACTTGTTGACGCACTTGCTCCATGTGTAGACTCTTGGTTAGCTAGCACTTCAAACGAAGAAAACATGAAAACTGCCTTTGAAAAAGGAGCAGAAGCAGCAGTTAAAGGCGCAGAGTATACGAAAGAAATCGTAGCTCGCATGGGCCGTGCCGGCACAGTTGGTGAAAGAAGTTTAGGATATCCAGATGCAGGTGCGCATGCGCTTGGGGTTATCTTTACGGAGATTGCGGGTAGTTTGAAATAGGAATGAGAAAGTCCCTTTGCCTTAAGGCGGAGGGACTTTTATATAGTTGATATGTAGAAGACTTCTTCGACGCTCTCTCTGTAAAGATATGAGTTTGTTAATATTTTTGATAAAATCTTATTTCAAAAATACAACTAATATTTCTCAACATTAATATATTGAAAATAGTTAGAATATTTAGGATGATCGTTTGTGAAGAAATAAATTATAAAAAGGGGGAATTTATTTTGTTACGTCGCTTATCTATTGGTACTTTATTAACAGCTTTTATCTTTACTTTGTTTACATTTAACGGCTCTGCTTTCGCGGCTACGAATACTACTGAAAATGAAACAGTAGTAGCAGCTTGTGCAAAGGGAGGTACGGTAGGTACATATGGTGCAAAGATGCGCAGTGGTTACACTGTTGGATCACCTGTGTTACATACATTTAATAGTGGTGAGAAAATTACTGGCACATGGGTAACAGGTGAGTATGTTCAAGGGCATTATAGTAATTCTAATCAGTGGTTAAAAGTTACTTATAAAGGGATGACAGGTTATGTATCCCACACAACATTATATAACATTTGCTCATAAAACTATGTAATATAATAGCTTTTGAGATATTGAACTAATCCCTTCTAGGGATTAGTTCTTTTTTATTTCCTAGTTTTTAATGGAGCATTTTTTTTGGGAAAACCAACGATTCATTAAATCAATAGCTTTATGTTTATATATGATTCATTTGTACCTATATCAAATCTTTCAATGTTTTTGCTTATTTGAGAGATTTCTTCAATCAAATAGATATATTAATCATATAATTTGTTCCTATCAAAATGAACGTTTCTTGCATCTAATATATTGTAACTATATTTTATCCCGCATTAACGGGCAGTAAGACCCCCACCGAAAAATTCAGCGGAAGCAAAGAAGTTAGGTGAGGGATCAACTGCCCGTAAAAGCCCGATTGGCGAGGGCTGATTAAAGTTTCACTTTATTTTGAAAGGATGTGATTATATGGCTCATAAATCTACTGGAGTGTTTCGAGTTCCAGTTTCTGAGAATGGAATTATTCCAACTGCTCTCAACATTATGTTAAACAATGATTCACGTCACCATACTAGTAAGGTAACGGTAAGTGTTAAGAGAAGTCGAAATATTTCTTTCCCAACTCAAACTGAATTAGTTGAAATCTCTCGTACGTTTGTTTCTTTAGAACCAAACAGTACAACTAAGATTGTGTTGTTTACTCCAGAATTCCAAATAGAAGATTTTCTTGATGTCATCATTAGTGGAAATAAATATGATGTTAAGGATGTTCTTGTATACTCTTTCTTAGCAGATTCAGCAGGTCACAATCTGCCATCTACTGTTTTCAGAAATGCAGAATATACTTTTACTCTTGCCTGCTGACATCGTGATGATGTATTCTTTACTGTCATATCAGGGTAGCATTCTGCAGCTTGAATCAACTTAATTTTATTGTGTTGTTATTATATAAGAAAAGAAGACATCGATTAAGATGTCTTCTCTTATTTGTACTTGATAGTAAGAAGGTATTATATTGCTTAAAAACTATAAAAAATTGTAGAAACTATTACTAAATCAAATCATGTTCTCTATTAACAAATTTTTTAATTTTATTCCCATATAAAACTTTCTTTGGATTTATAATTATAAGTAAAATCGCAACTATGGAATAAAAAATTGCAGTATACATAATTAATTCAATTAATTGTCCATTGATTATGCCAATAAATAAGTTAAAGAAAAAGTGGATGATCATTGGAACAATTAAATTTTGATTTAAATTATAAAATGTTGTCATAATAATTGTAGTAGATATAATTGCAATCATAAAAAACAAAATATATTTGATTAAATTACTGCCTGTAAAACCTGTAGTAAACCATATAGGCAGATGCCACATTCCCCACCAAAAACCAATAATGATTGAAGATTTTAATGGTGAATATTTTTTCTGAAGCTCCATTAATGCAAAACCTCTCCACCCTAATTCTTCTCCTAGTGGTCCAGATACAATAGTTTTAACAACATAATAAAGTAATACGCCCCATGTAGTTTTATTAAAAATAGAGTTTGCGTCACTGTTAGTCGAAATGAGAAACAACATCGTCAAAAATATAATTATTTGAATGATACTTACAGTAAGAACGATAGAGTAATTAAGTTTATTTTTAAATCTATCTTTTACGAATTGAATAAAACTCTGTCCAGGATAAATTCTTTTAAATAGAAATATAAAAGCAAAAGTGGAAGACCAAGCTGATATACAAAGCATTACATCAAAAATCCAAGTTGGAAAATTTAATAACTTTGTAATTCCTACAAGCAGAAAAAGTGGCCAAAAAATAATGTTGGTTAGTAATATAAAACTTACCACGGGCTTTTTCAGTCTTTTATCTTCAGTCATATACAATCCCACCTTAAGCTAAATTTTCAACATATAATAATGTACTTATTCAGCGCGTTGAGATAATGAACCGAATATTCTTTCTATTATATTTGACATATGTAAATTTCTACAGAGATTTTTCAGTGTATATTTTGGAGTTACTTGCCGTTTACGTTATAAGAGATATATACATCTTGGTTAATTTTTAGATGCAATGGGTGTTTCAAGATTTTTTTGCTTCATATGTTAAAGAATATAGAGCAAAAATCAGAAAATGAAATGATTCGTACAGAACTATAGGTATATATAATTTTATACATTTACATAGTTTTTTAATTTTAAACAGTAAACTAATTCTGGATGGTGTCCTTCCTCAATCTTTCCTGTTGGCCTAAAACCCACTTTTTCATAAATCCGCTTTGCGCGTTCATTATCGTAAATAACCGATAAGAATATTTCTTCACATTTGTACGTCTGAACCATACTATCTATTACTGCTTTTAAAACAGGAACTCCATACCCTAACCCTTGATATTGATGGCCAAGCATCATGCTAATTAACTCATATTGCTTCGTTTCATTTCTAAACCCATACGAAGCAAAACCTATTAAAACATCATTATCATATATAGCTTTCGGAGTAAATCCAAACGTTTGGCAAGCTGCAAGAAAGAAAGCGTTTGAACCAACCCATCTTTCATATATTTGAATGTGTTTTTCTTGAAGTTTATCTGATTTTAAATTAATAATTTCAAAGAAATTTTCTTCTGTTACATCTATTAATTTTAGATTCATCTTTTCTCCTCTTTCCATTTTTTACATTATCTATTCTAATTCTTCATCGTATTTCTCATTCCTTTATCTTCTTAATGGATAACACTAGTCAATTTTAAAAATAGTCCGAAAGCTTAAGTTAATGGATGTGGGGTAGCACTAACGAAATGTTCTTTTTTCTTCAAAGTTTTTATGACTTTACTTAAATAAACAGTATTCCACATACTAATTTCATTAATTAAGAGGTTTCGTGCACTACTTCTTGGAAGTTGATCTTGTAGCGCTCTTTCTCGTAATTCACTATGTTTTCCAAAGAAAATAGTGAAAGGCAAGGCTATGAATACATTTACAAAATGACGAAATTGTAAGAATACAAGAATGTTTGTAAGAAAGTTCGATGTTTTCCTTTTTCTTTTTTTATTATAGTGAAGAAGAACGAAATATTCTCTTATGTAGGAAAGGAAGATAATAATGATTGATTTATTAAATAAATGGATGTTAGAAAGCACAGGGAATTTCAATATTGTTGTAGGACTTACAGCACTTCTATTTTTGGGTTCAGTAATTGCACTTATTATTATTTACAAAAAAATTGGTAAACCAGATGAAAGAACAAATGCTATTTATTTAAAAATTACTTCTCGTATGTTTACTACTCAAATTCTAACGAATGCTATATTTATTTCTTTAGTTGGTAAAGATATCGAGAATTTCCGTCAAATCTTTATATTATTTGAAGCTTTTGTATTCTTCGTTGGAGCTATTTATTCGTTTAAATTATATAGACAGGAATACAAATAATTTACTTATAAGAAACAATAAAAAAGAGGTTGCTCAAAAGTAGTTATTCAGCTGCTTTTGGGACAACCTCTTTCTAATAGTTTTTTAGCAGAAACAGCTGCATCCGATAATGATTAATAGAATAAATAATACAACTAATAAAGCAAATCCTCCAGCGAAACCGCAGCCTTCTCCGCAACTACCACCATATCCCATAACAATAGTGCCTCCTTTAGATAAAAGGGTAAAACTAGGGTTCATTCCATGGATTTTAACGGGTTCACTTTACCTTATGTTTTAAAGAATGAATTGAGCAGGTCCTTTTGAAAATAAAGAAAAGACGCCATTAGGCGCCTTCCTTTTAGGTAGACAAGACTTTAGTTTTCCAATCTAAAGAAATTTTGTATCAGTTCTTTGTGAGTATATCATAATATCTGGTTGATTTATTATGCATTGTTACATACTTCTCTAAATTCCTCTATTTTTCATTTGATAAAATAAAATCCTAATATTATCAAAAAATAAATAAATATTTCTACATATTCAAGATATTTACATAAATTACAAAAGTGATACATTTAAGTTGTAAGCTATAAAAACTATTAAAGGGGGATTTATTATGTTTAAGAAATTAGTAGTAGGGCTATTGGCAACTGGTATTGCATTAACAGGAGGAATTGGAGCGGCTTCAGCTGACACGCAAAAAGATGTGAGCTCTCCGAAGCAAGCAGCATGCTCAATTCCTTATGAGTATTCTAATGGTAAATTCAAAAGAACTCTTTATTACTCAAATGGAGTATATGCTAATAGTTTTAATGAAAATGTTTGTGGCGGGACGATTACATGGTATTTAAAACATGTTCAAAATGGAGTTGCTTTTTACGAAGGTAATTTAAAATAGTAGATTTTTTGAACCTCATGTATTGAGGTTCTTTTATTTTGTATTCCAATAAGTTTATCTGAATCATTTTTAGATTATACCCTTTTTCTATTAGCTCAAATATAAATAATGCTATTTTCATGTTAATAACAACATCTTCTTGAATTTACTTTATTCTTTGAATGTATCCGGTTTTTCGATTCTAAATGATTTCACCTCACCACATTCTAAACAGAATGTGGTCAATAGTTTGGAATTTTTCCCGCCTGAAAAGAATCTACTAGGTGCATCCTCATAAACATATGCATGATAAGCACTTCCAACTCGTCCCTCTTTAAAATTAGTAGAACCACAATTGTCACATTTTTTATTTTGCATATTACTAACACCTCTTTTGGTTCGTATTTATTTTGCTGTATTTTTAAGATAGAAGTAAAGCAACTTGGTTATACATGATATTTTCGACATGATACAACATACCCCTTTATATATTCGCAAGTAAAACAACATAATACTCCTATAAATTTCTATAACAATATGATTTATATATATCATTTAATGTGTATCGGAAAAATGAGTATTAAAATATTGATTTTTATTATTCTGATGATTATAATAAATGAAAATCAAACAATTCTTATGTTGAGAAGTGGAGGGACGGGCCCTATGAAACTTCGGCAACCTCGTATGAGACGAAAGGTGCCAAATCCTGCAGGTGAAGAAACACCTGAAAGATAAGAGCGGTTCAATTAGTCAAGAAGGCTACTCTTATTTCGATAAGAGTAGCTTTTTTTATGGCTAAAAGTTAAAGGGGGAATAGGTAGTGGAGTATGGTTTTTGGTTGCCGATTTTTGGGGGATGGCTTCGGAATGTAAATGATGAATCTATGCCGCCTACGTTTGAGTATGCAAAACAAACGGCGCAAGCGGCAGAACAATTAGGTTTTTCAACAACACTTATTGCAGAATTAAACTTAAATGATATAAAAGGTGTTTCAGCGCCAAGTTTAGAAGCGTGGACCACTGCGGCAGCACTTGCAGCAGTAACGGATCGATTAGAGATTATGACAGCTGTAAGACCTGGCTTCCACAATCCAGCAGTTACAGCGAAAATGGCAGCAAATATTGATCAATTAAGTAATGGTCGTTTTACATTGAATGTAGTTTCAGCATGGTGGGAAGAAGAAGCGAAACAGTACGGCGGAGTATTTACCGCACATGATGAAAGGTATGATCGCACAGAGGAATTTGTAACAATTTTGAAGGGGCTTTGGAAAGAAGAAGAGTTTTCTTATAAAGGGAACTTTTATGAGCTTCATCATACACATTTAAGTCCAAAACCGGTGCAGAAACAAGGCATTAAGCTTTATGCAGGTGGTGAGAGTAAGCGAGGAAAAGAGGTAATCGTAAACCACGCGGATGCATATGTCATGCACGGGGGAACAGTGGAAGAAGTATCTGTGAAAATAGAAGATATGAAGAATCGTAGAAAGAAAGTTACAGAGGAGCCATTGCAATCATTCGGGCTTGCGGCTTACGTCATTTGTCGTCATACAGAAGAAGAGGCGTTAGAAGAATGGAGACGCATAACGGATGTGAAAGATGATGCGTTAGGTTACGCGGGTTACCAAGATTTTGTGAGTAAATCGCAGTTGGAACAGCAAGTGAAGCTCAATGATTATTCCGTATCGAATCGCGGGTTACGTCCTAATTTAATCGGAACACCAGAACAAATTGCAGAAAGAATACTCGCTTTTGAAAAAGTGGGTGTTACGTTATTACTTTTACAATTTTCACCACAGCTTGAAGAGATGAAACGATTTTCTGAAAAAGTGATGCCATTAGTTGAAGCGAAAAGAAAGGAATTGATTACAAATGAGTAAAATTTACATATTACATGAGAATAAGGAATGGACGGATCATTTAGTGAGAAGGTTAGAAGAGTTGGAGTTACCGTATGAGGAATGGCATTTAGATGAAGGAACGATTTCGTTAGACGAAGAACCTCCCCAAGGTGTTTTTTATAGCCGCATGAGTGCTTCTTCACATACGAGAGGTCATAGATATGCACCTGAGTTGACGGAAGGGGTTCTTGCTTGGCTAGAGGGATACGGGCGCACAGTATTTAATGGATCTCGTGCGTTACGCCTTGAGGTAAGTAAATTGAATCAATATGCAGCATTAAGAAATTTTGGGATACAAGTGCCGAAAACAATTGGTGCTGTTGGCCGTGATCATATAGTAAAAGCAGCAAAAGAGTTAGGGGAAGTACCGTTCATTACAAAGCATAACCGTGCAGGTAAAGGCCTTGGTGTCCAACTCTTTCATTCTATTGATGCTTTAGAGCAATATTTGGATAGTCCGGCGTTTGAAGAACCCATTGATGGAATTACTTTAATCCAGCAATATATTGAAGCACCAGAGCCATATATTACACGTTGTGAGTTTGTGGGTGGCCAGCTTGTATATGCGGTTAAAGTGGATACATCAGAAGGATTTGAACTTTGTCCAGCAGATGCGTGCTCGATTCAAGATGCTTTCTGCCCAATAGGAGAAGAGAGTAAGAAAGAGACGTCAACAAAATTTGAAATTATACCAGACTTCCAAGAGCCAATTATTGAACAATACAAAGAGTTTTTGAAAGAAAATGAGATTACTGTTGCTGGTATTGAATTTATTCGCAGTTCGGATGGAACAATTTATACGTATGATATTAATACAAATACAAACTATAATTCTGATGCAGAGTCTGTAGCAAATCAATTTGGTATGCTTGAACTTGCTGCATTCCTTGGAAGAGAATTAGAGAAACAAGTAGAGGCAGTTAAATAATGTTGATTAAAAAATAAGGTTTTGGTGCAAATATAGAAAAAAGAAGAGATAGCAGATTTTATAGGTGAAAGATCATTCGGCAGAGGAGCAGTAGTTGGTGACAAAACAATTGTTGACGCACTTGCTCCATGTGTAGATTCTTGGTTAGCTAGCGCTTCAAACGAAGAAGATATGAAAACTGTGCAGAAGCAGCAGTTAAAGGAGCAGAGTACACGAAAGAAATCGTAGCTCGTATGGGCCGCGCTGGTACAGTTGGTGAAAGAAGTCTAGGATATCCTGATGCAGGTGCACATTCACTTGGGATTATCTTTACGGAGATTGCGGGTAGTTTGAAGTAGGAATGAGAAGAGCCCCTCTGCCTTATGGTGGAGGGGATTTTAAATTATAACCATCATTCTTCCGGTAGGAGAATTTATTTGTTAGCCAATCTAGAAGCAGCCTCTTTAACTTCTTTATATGCATTTTGTAATACTTCATTTGGATCTAGTACTGCTGTTCCTTGTGCACGAACGATTTGATAATCTTCAATACCAAGGAAATTAAACATTGCTTTTAAATATTTATGAGAGTATTCCACGTCTGTATACCAATCATCATTTGTATAGATTGATCCACTTGCTTGTATAACAAGCATTCTTCTTCCATCTTTAAGTAGTCCCACTGATCCAGTTTCAGTATATTTAAATGTTTCACGTGCGATCATGATATTGTCCATATAGTCTTTTAGCTTTGATGGAATATTAAAATTATGCAAAGGTAATACGATAACATACGTATTTGCACTTTTAAATTGTTGTAAAATTTCGGACATACGCTCTGTTACTTTTTGCTCTTCATCAGTTAACTGTTGTCCATTTCCTTGCTCTTCCCATGCGCTTAAAACAGTTTTATCTATCATTGGTACTACATCATCGTATAAATTAATTTGTTCAATCGTTTCATTATTAGGAATTAATTCTGTATAAGATTCTAAAAAATGGTTAAAAACCTTAATGCTGACTGATGATGTATCATCCACTTTCGGATGTGCGTTTATGATAAGTGTTTTGTTCATTTGTATTTCCCCTTTTTAAAAGTTTTTACGCTTTAATTGTCGACTGTATTAATCGTCGATTAAATTTGTCTTTAATATAAACTCTGACATTATTTTTGTCAAATGAAATACATACTATTCTAAACGAGCCTTTTTTTATTTGACTAAAATTCTAAATGGTCCTAAGATACAATTTGATAACCCTTAAAATAAAAAGCAGGTGATTTGTATATGCAGTATAGTGTTGGGGTTGAATATGCCTTGCATTGCCTAGTTTATTTAATTAACACTCCTTCTAAGGAAAGTGTTGGAATAAAAGATTTGGCAGAGTTCCAAGGGCTTTCTGAAACATTTCTTTCAAAAGTTTTCGGTAAATTATCTAAAGCTGGCATTGTAAGTTCTGTCCCAGGTGTAAAGGGCGGGTATAGGTTAGCTAAGTCTCCAGAAGATATTTCTTTTTGGGATGTAATAGAAGCTGTCGAAGGTCCAAAACCTATTTTTCAATGTAAAAATATTGTACAGAATGGTCTACTATATCGAGACGAGGCTTGCAATTCTTGTGAACCTAGCAATTCTTCTTGTACAATTAACTTAGTAATGCTTGAAGCAGAAGAACACATGCGTGAGTTTCTTCGTAAAAAGACTCTTGCATGGTTAGATAAAGAACTTGATATTGTTTTACCTGAAAAGATAAGGGTAGATACTCGTGAATACTTCAAACAAAAAAACTCTAACTAAATCGCCATGACGAATTAGTTAGAGTTTTTTTGTTTTTTAACATTAAAATTGGTAGAACCACAATTAGCACATCTTTTATTTTTCATATTACTAATACCTCTTTAAGTTGATATTTATGCTTGTGTATTCTCTATCATCTTTACAATAGAAGTAAAGCAACTTAATTATAAATGATGTTTTCGACATAAGGCATCATAGCCATTTATATATTTACAAAGAAAACAACATAATATCACCATGAGCTCCTATAACAATATGAATTTTTGCATATTTCAAAACCTAATATATCCTTCAAAAAATTTTAATAGTATAATATGTTTTGTCATATTCTTTTAGATTTTTCGACAAAAAATAACATAAATAGAAACGATATTGGGAGAAGGAATTATGTACACGAAACTACTAAAATCAATTACATCATTATCACTTATTGGTGGTGCTTTACTGTATACAAACGGCAGTGATGTGAGAGCTGCTGAGGCGGGTGTTTTTTCCGATGTGCCTACATCGCATTGGTCGTATCCAGCAATTAAAGATTTAGCGGGTAAAAATATTATTTCTGGTTATGGAAATGGGAAGTTTGGTTTCGGTGATGTTGCGACGAGAGAGCAAGTTGCAGCTTTAATTTATCGTGCGTTGTTACCAAATAAGCAAGGTGGTACGTTTAGTAATGATGGTGCTCGTTACGTATTACAAGATGGATCTACTTTAAACAATCCGTATCGAGATATTCGCTCAGGATCCACATTGTTTCCAGAAGAGGTTTTAACGTTAACGAAATTAGGGGTTTTTAACGGGGATGGAAATGGAGGTTTTAGACCGAAAGATTCTGTTAGCCGTGCAGAAATGGCGCAAATTATTAAAAACGCTTTTCAAGTTTCGGCTAAGCAAAAGCATACATTTAATGATGTTCCGGATGGCTTTTGGGCAGAAGGGGCGATTAGTGCGGTGCAGTCAAACGGGATTGCATCTGGTACAGGCGACGGGAAATTTGAACCTGCTAAAACGGTAACGCGTGAACAATATGCACAGTTTTTATATAATGCTTTGCAGTATAAAAAGCCTGCGGTTGCGGTGCAAGATACAGGGGATGCAGCACTATTAGCAGCATTTAAAGATGAAGTGCAAAAGCGTATTAATGCGTACGAAACGAATATTACACTTCCATATAAAACGACAAATAGTAATACAAAAGAAGTGATGAATACACTTTTTAACGCTTATAAAGAAGTGGCAAGTAAAAATGAGTATACAAATAATAATAGATCGAATGTTTCATATGGACTTTCTGGATCACCTGGAAATTATACGTTTACGCTGAAAATTACATATCGTGAAACGAAAGAACAAACAGAATATGTAATGAAGCAAGCGAAGGCAATTGTTTCTTCTATTACACAAGTTGGGATGGATGATCATGAAAAAGTGAAAGCGATTCATGATTATGTCGTAAAACATGTTTCTTATGATACGTCTTATAAAGCTTACACAGCATATGAAGCACTCGTAAATCGTTCTGCAGTTTGCCAAGGTTACGCACTATTAACTTATCAATTATTAAAAGAAGCGGGAATTGAGAATCATTTTGTAGTAGGAACTGGAGACGGTCAGCCTCATGCTTGGAACTTGGTGAAAATCGAAAACAAATGGTATCACCTTGATACAACATTCGATGATCCGGTGCCAGATGAACAAGGCCGCGTAACGTATTCTTATTTCAACTTATCAGATGAGCAAATCGCAAGAAATCATGAGTGGAACCGAGGGGACTATCCGCAAGCTACAACAAATTATTATAGTACATTAACAAATAAAATTGCGGCAGGTGGTACGAAAACTTCTGCATATCAGCAAATTTTAAAAGATACAAAGTTAAATTATTTAGGAAATGAATACATTGCAAACAACTATAATGAATTCAAAAATAAAATGCAGCAACGTTATAATGAAAAGTCACCAAAGATTGAAATCCTTTATAAACAATCAATGGATGGCGCATTGCAAGATGTGAAAAAAGCAATTGGAGAAATTGGTTATCCGCAAGGGGCGAACCGTGTTTCTTATAAAGCGGAGCCGTATAATGCGAAAGAAGGATATTCTTTAGTAACGATTACATTTATGTAAAAAAATAACCTAGATCCTATGGGATCTAGGTTATTTTTTTATAACTTAATTTGACTGTATAGTTTAGCTATATATTTATCGTTACATTGGAGGTCTTTATGAATAGAGATAAAAATTTACCATTAACGGAAACGACGTATTACGTTCTTTTAGCTTTATTAGAGCCAGCACATGGTTATTTAATTATGCAAAAGGTAGAGGAATTGAGTAATCATCAAGTGAAAATTGCAGCGGGTACATTGTATGGGGCGGTTGAAAATTTATTAAAACAAGGGTTAATAGAATCGGTAAAAAGTGAAGATAAACGAAGAAAAGTGTATGTCATTACGGAACGTGGGAAAGAAGTATTGCATTTAGACTTTATGAGAATGCAGCACATTATTACGGTTACAAAAAGTTTATTACACGTATAGTTTGGGGGAAACGATGATGTGGAGATTGAAATTCTTTTTAGACTTTGAGAAAGAGGAAAAATGGTTAGAAGAGATGGCTTGGAAAGGCTATCAACTAGAAAGCAATACATTTGGTTATACATTTAGATATACAGAACCAGAAGATGCGACGATTAAAATAGATCATAGAGTATTTAGTAGAAAAAGTGATTTTATGAATTACTGCACATTATTTGAAGATAGTGGCTGGGAGCATATAGCTGGTAATTGGTGGTCAGGTACGCACTATTTTAAAAAGGTAGATGAGGAAAGCGAAGATGACATTTTTTCAGATCAAATGTCACGAGCAGGGAAATATAAACGTCTATCTAAAACATTTTTAGAGTTAGCTATATGCTCTATTCCGATATTAATCCTATTTATGTTTAATGACACGATTCATTTAGGAGCACTTGCAAATCCGAAAGAACTATATTTTACGCCAGGACTATGGGATAAGCAAGGTGTATCATTTCTATGGTCATTCTTATTTGAAACACCATTAGCATTGATGAGAGGCTTTGCATGGTTGTTTATTCCTACAGCAATTGTTATGTATTTAATTTGCTCATATAAGGCACATCGGTTGTATGAAGAGAGAAGATGATAGGAGGGGTTCCCTTAAAGCTGATGCTTTGAGGGGATTTTTTGCATTTATAAATTGTATTTTTTAAAAATTGGTAAAGGAAATGAGTGCGTATTGGAAGCAAGTTAGTATGATTTTAATTTAGTTGTATAAACATTATATGCTGGAATAATCTTCTTTAAATATTCCATAATTAACCTACAAAAAGTATCTTTATATGTTAATATTAAAAAGAATATTTACGGTATTTTTTTAATATATTATTTTAAGGATAAGGGGATTCAATTATGAATTTTAAACAATTAATTTTAGCAGGGGCAGTTATTGCATCAACAACACTAACACCTCTAACAAATGTGCAAGCAGAAAATACACTAGGATTTAAAGATGTTCCTGAAAATCACTGGTCTTATCAAGCAATTATGGATTTAAAAGAGAAAAATATTGTGGCTGGTTATGGAAACGGAATGTTTGGTTTTGGTGATAATATTACACGAGGACAAGTAGCTAGACTAATATATGCCTACTTGAAGCCAGTAGATGAACTTAATACACAAAACCCTTTCACAGATATAGAAGAGCATATGTTTAAAAAAGAAATTTTAGCTCTTAATAAAGCAGGTATTATGAACGGATTTGGTAATGGGAAATTTGGTCCAGATAACGTTTTAACGCGTGAACAATTAGCTGTTGTATTAACAAAGGCTTTTAACTTTAAAGCAACATCTACTACCACTTTCAAAGATGTAGATAAAAATTACTGGGCAACAAATGCTATCAGTGCATTACAAGAAAATAAAATTACGACGGGCACAGGTGATAATAAGTTTGAACCACAAAGTCTCGTGACTCGTGAGCAGTATGCACTATTCTTATACAATGCAATTAATAAATCGGAAAAAGAGCATGAGTCAAAGCCTACTGCTATCCCACAAGATTTAGCAGACGAGCTCATTTATTATCATGAAGGTTGGATGGATAGCTCTTCGGTATTAAAAAAATCTATATCTAAGGAAGCACAAAATCTTATTACTGAAATTAACGCAAAATATAATGCGGAGCTAAAATATATAGGGATAGGCGGTCCACGTTCAGAGGTCGTGTTATTCTCTCCGGTATTAGAAGGGATTCCAGAATTTAATGGGAATTTCACTGTAGAAGGCGATAATGAAAGTAACTTTACTGTTAATTTTGTAATTGATAGAGGTCAAGATAAGAAGGCGTTAGTAGAGTTAGGGGAAAAATGGATCAATATGATAAATCCAAACTTAGATTTGAGTACAGAGATTGATAATATAGTGGCTTCTAATACACGCACAGGTAATTTTGATATAAATAAAAACAATCTTAAAATAGAGATAAGCTTAGAGAAGCAAAATTCTAGTAGCGATCTAATGAGTGTTAAAATCCACAAGTAAAAAAGAGGAGTGAAATTTCACTCCTCTCTTAATTATATTATTTTTACTGTTATCCCTCATTTGCCCGTAAATGCTCGAGAGGGTCAATTAATAATCAGTGGGGAAGGGCACTCATCGCTGATTATAGTTTCACTTTATGTTTGGTGAAGCTGTATAATTGAAATTCATAATGGTGTATTTAGGGTTAATTGTTATTTTTATCCTTTTTATTTGAGTGTGATAAAATTAATAATAATATTCCTTAGGAGGATGGTCATTCATACACTTTTA
>NZ_JAKUFF010000089.1:0-15709 GCF_022663305.1 Bacillus cereus group sp. BfR-BA-01408
AAATTAAAACAAAATAAAGTAGTACGCTTTGAACGACGAGGACTGGAAGTGTATTATCAAATTCATAATGATAAAGTAAGTGAAGTAGTAAAAACATTATTTTCTTAAAATTTGAATATTATGGAAAAAGACGTATGGGATCTACGTCTTTTTTTATTTGTTAGAAGGTGATATGAGAAAGAATGTTAATATGTAAGGAAAAAAGGCTAACCATTAAAATGTTGCTATATGGAATATATTCTAAAAGGAAAAGAAAAGATAGAAAGGAGTGTAATAAGTAAAAGGAGGGATAGTAGAATGGATGTAAAACGTGTGAAACAAATTTTATCTTCTTCAAGTAGAATCGACGTTACATATGAAGGTGTACCAGTATGGATTGAGAGCTGTGACGAGCAGAGTGGGGTTGCTCAAGTGTATGATGTATCTAATCCTGGAGAAAGCGTCCACGTGAACGTGACGGCGTTAGAGGAGAAGTAATAGAAAAGACGCTTCTGATTTTAGAAGCGTCTGTTTTTGTATTATTCCATCATACTCGCAACTTTTTTAGAGAAGAGAAGTAGTACAAGTCCTAAGACGATAACGATAATGCCAATACTTGCAAATACTTCAAGGTATCCTAATGATTGTGTAAAGGAAGCAAGTTTACCAGCTAACCAGTTAGCCATACCTGAACCAGCTAACCATACACCCATTAGTAATGATGCTAATTTAACAGGTGCAATTGCACTTACCATTGATAGACCGATTGGTGATAAGAATAGTTCTCCAATTGTATGGAACATATAAGTGATAACGATGAATAATAAGTTTGCTTTAACAGTTATATCAGCTTCACTACTTCCAGTTTTTAGAACCGCTAATGTTAAAACAAGGTAACCTATACCTAGTAAAATCATACCAAATGCCATTTTTGTTGGTATTTTTAAATCGCCACGCTTTGATTTAGAAAGTTTTAACCATAGCATAGATACGAATGGTGCAAGTAGTACGATGAACGCTGGATTAACGGATTGGAACCAAGATGTTGGAATTTCCCATCCAAAAATTGTACGATCAACAAATTTATCTGTATAAAGTGTTAAAGAACTACCAGCTTGTTCAAAGCCTGCCCAGAAGAATACTACGAAACAAGTTAAAATTACAATTGCCCAAGTGCGGTTTTTTTCTTGTTTTGTTAAAGGTTTCTTTTCGACTGCAGGTTGATTTTTTGTTTTTTTACCAACAACTGTTGTTCCTGCTGTACCAAGATAGCGAGGAGCTAATAAGTTGAAAACAATTTGTCCAATAATCATACCGATACAAGCTGCTAAGAATCCGTATTTATATCCCATAACCATAACGCCATCAACGCTTGTTTTAAAGAAATCTTCTGCTAAAAATCCACAAATAAGTGGAGCGAAGAAAGCACCTACGTTAATACCCATATAGAAGATAGTAAATGCACTGTCACGACGTGAATCATTTTCACTATATAATTCACCTAACAGTGTAGAAATATTTGGTTTGAAGAATCCATTACCAATGACTAATAGTATTAATCCTAGAAATAGTCCTGTTTTTGTATTCATTGAGAATAGTACAAAGTTGCCGATTGCCATAATAATTCCGCCGAGAGTAATGGCATGACGTCTTGTAATATAATGATCCGTTAGCCATCCACCTATAATTGGCATGAAATATACTGCCGCTGTAAAAGTACCATATAATTGCACTGCAAACGCCTTATCAAATCCTAATCCGCCACTAACCGCAGCAGTCGTTAAATAAAGAACTAAAAGGCCACGCATTCCATAATAACTAAATCTTTCCCACATTTCTGTTAAGAACAACAAGTACAATCCTGGTGGATGTTTTTTTGGTGATTGTTGCTCTCCAGCTTTGTCTAATTTTAAAGCTGCATCCATTTTTGTTTCCCCCTAATCCTGTATAACGGATATTTATGTAATCATTTTAATTTACAAAATATTTAGAAGTCAATAGAATTATATGGAAATAGAAAGAAAATTTCTAAAAAAGGTCTATTTTACTTCAACCGTTACTGTATTTTGCCCTGAAAACGAGATGATAAGCGTTTTCAAATGTAATAATTGAATTCTAAAAGAAAATAAAATAGTGATTAATCAGAAAATTTAGATTAAAATATTTATTCTGATATAAAGAAAATACATTCTATTTACTTTTATAATATAACATATTGGGAATAAAAATACAAAATGAAATAATGTGACATTTAAGTGAATTGAAAAATAACCAGCTCCATAGAAGCAGAGCTGGCTAAGGAAAGATTATTTAACAAAGCGTTTTTCGATATCATCTAATAGTAGGTTAGCAGCCATTACACCACCAGCTGTATTCCAAATCACATCATCAACTTTGTATGCTTTACCATTTTTTACTGCATTTAAGTTTTTAAATAGCGGATCATTGATATATTCTTTTTCTAATTCAGAGCCTTTGTTCTCGTTTCCTTTATCGAATGTGAAGTAGAATAATACATCGCCATCCATTGCAGAAATACGTTCTTTAGATACGTTACGCTCTGCGAAGTCATCTTTATTTTGATCACCAGGACGTTTAAATCCAAGTTCTTTTAAAATAACACCAGAGAATGTATCACCATGATAAATACGAACATCACCAGGCATGAAGCGAACCATAGAGATTTCTTGATTTACTTTATCACCTAGTTTGGCTTTTAAATCTTTCATACTTTTCTCGTAATCAGCTAAAACCTTTTGGCCTTCTTTTTCTTTATTTAATGCTTTCGCATAAAACTTGAAGTTATCTTTCCATTCACCACGTAATGTTTCAGAGAACACAGTAGGTGCAATTGCTTTTAGTTGCTCGTACACTTTTTCGTGACGCATTTTGTTACCGATAATTAAGTCTGGTTGTAAAGAAGCGATTGTTTCTACGTTCACTTGTCCTTCATCACCAACAACTTTTACATCTTTCATTTTATCTTTAATATGTGGATACCATGGATCACCAGTCCAAGATTTTACAGCCCCAACTGGTTTCACACCTAGCTCAAGTAAAGCTTCAGTTCCTTCGTTTGTTAAAATAACTACACGTTTTGGATTAGCAGGAACTTCTGTTTTCCCCATTGCATGTTCAACTGTAATCATTTCTTTTTTTGTATCTTCTTTTGTATCTTCTTTCGTATTTGATTTTCCACAAGCACTTAAAAGTAGTGAAAAGGCTAGTAAAAATACAAATACTGTAAACGATTTCTTTCGCATGAAATTCATTATGTACCCCCTACATAGTGAGAATTTTTTTCAATAGCAAGCATGATAATAATACTTCATGGCCTCGTTGTCAATGAAAATAATTCTCATTTCCGTTGACAATGAGAATTAAGTTGAAATACACTTACAACGTATCATTATACATTGAAGGGGAAACGCTGCATGTTATTAAAAACAAATCAAGCAAAATGGATTGGATTATTTGTTGGGATCATTGCAGTCATTACTTGTATTTGGGGAAGTATTATTTTTGGATATACAAATACGAGTTGGAAATTAGCGTTAGATGCTTTTTTCCATTTTAATGGTTCTAATGAACATATTATTATTCAAAATGTGCGTCTACCAAGGGCATTAATTGCAGCAAGTGTTGGTGCTAGTTTAGCCATTGCAGGTTGTCTTATGCAAACTTTAACGAAGAATCCACTTGCTTCTCCAGATTTTATTGGATTAAATTCAGGTGCTGCTTTCTTCATCGTTGTAGCAATTGTTATTTTTTCCGTGACGTCATTATCAGCCTTCACGTGGATTGCCTTTTTAGGGGCAGCAGTTGCAGCTGTACTTGTATTTGCTTCTAGTTCTTTAGGAAAAGAGGGGACAACACCTCTTAAGTTAACATTAGCAGGGGTCGCAATTAGTGCGTTATTTTCATCATTAACACAAGGATTACTTGTTTTAAATGAAAAGGCGCTTGAAGAAGTATTATTTTGGCTTGCCGGATCTGTGCAAGGAAGAAAGTTAGAAATTTTACAATCTGTATTCCCGTATTTATTAATAGGTTGGATTGCATCTATTATGATGGCAGGGAAAGTAAATACATTGATGATGGGGGAAGACGTTGCAAAGGGACTTGGGCAACGAACGATTTTAATGAAATCATTCGTGTTACTTATTATTGTCCTGTTGTCTGGTGGTTCAGTTGCCGTTGCTGGTCCAATTGGATTTATTGGAATCATTACCCCGCACTTTTCCAGATTTCTTGTTGGAGTAGATCATAGATGGAGAGTGCCGTATAGCGGCTTGTTAGGTGCAATACTATTAATCTTAGCTGATATCGCAGCAAGATATGTCATTATGCCACAAGAAGTACCAGTAGGAGTTATGACAGCATTTATTGGTGCGCCGTTCTTTATTTATATTGCACGTAAGAGAGGGCTTAGCAAATGAAGAAGTATATTCCGTTTCGTATAGGAAAAGGCGGGCTCTCGTTTTTAATGTATAAACGAGCTTGTCTCGTCTTATTCAGTTTACTAGTTGTTTTAATAGGATTATTTTTTGCGAGTGCAGGTATGGGAGACATGAAAATTGCTCCTTATGATGTATGGCAAGCGATCAATGGAAATGGCGATGCGATGTCAAATATGGTTGTAAATAAGTTTCGTATGCCGCGTATTTTAATTGCTATTCTTGTAGGGATCGCACTTGCGATCGCAGGATGTATTTTACAAGGCCTCGTCCGAAATCCACTTGCTTCTCCGGATATTATCGGGATTACAGGTGGTGCAAGTGTTGCAGTTGTATTGTTTTTAGCTATATTTAGTGATAAAAATAATGCGCTAACTGTAAGCATTCATTATATGCCGCTAGCAGCCTTTGTTGGGGCAACAATTGTAGCGCTTTTTGTATATTTATTTGCATGGAGAAATGACGGGTTATCGCCGATTAGTCTTGTTTTAATTGGTGTTGGGTTTTGGGCATTAACGAAAGCGGTAACGACTTTGTTTATGTTATTAGCGCCAATTTATCAAGCAAGTCAAGCGAATGTATGGATTACGGGTACTGTTTACGGTTCTTCATGGCAAAATGTCATGGTACTTGCGCCGTGGGTTCTCATTTTAACGGTAATATCATTTATAGCTGCTAGACATTTAAATGCGCAAGAGCTAGGGGATGATATTGCGGTAGGACTTGGTGTTCCTTTAACGAAGTCACGCGTATTCATGTTATTACTTAGTACAGCTTTAATTGGTGGAGCAGTTGCCTTTGCTGGAGGAATTGGATTTGTCGGTTTAATGGCACCTCATATTGCACGAAGACTAGTTGGTTCTTTATATGGTGCATTACTCCCAGTTGCGGCGATTGTTGGTGCAATTTTAGTACTTGCTGCAGATTTAATTGGGCGTACAGTTTTCACCCCACTTGAAATTCCAGCAGGGGTATTTACATCAGCAATTGGTGCACCTTATTTTATTTATTTACTTTATAAAAGTCGGAATTCATAAAGGGAGATGAATATGCAAAAAGCATTGGAGACGAAACGTTTGACGTTGTCTTATGGTGAAACAATTATTATTGATGAGTTGAATTTAGAAATTCCAAAAGGCGAAATTACAATCTTCATTGGTTCTAACGGTTGCGGGAAATCAACTTTATTACGTTCACTAGCTAGATTGTTAAAACCAACAACTGGTGACATTTTGTTAGATAATCAAGCGATTCAAAGTATGCAAACGAAGCAAATTGCCCGTCAAATGGCAATTTTACCGCAAGGACCGCAAGCGCCAGAAGGTCTTACAGTATTGCAACTTGTAAAACAAGGGCGTTATCCATATCAAACATGGCTGAAACAGTGGTCAGAAAAAGACGAAGAAATGGTACAGAAGGCACTTGCAGCAACAGGGATGACAGAATTTGCTGAGCGTGATGTGCATGCTCTTTCAGGTGGACAACGACAACGCGCTTGGATTGCAATGACGCTTGCACAAGATACAGATATTATTTTATTGGATGAGCCTACTACCTATTTAGATATGACTCACCAAATTGAAGTGCTAGATTTATTATTCGAATTAAATGAAAAAGAACAAAGAACAATTGTTATGGTACTACACGATTTAAATTTAGCCTGCCGTTATGCAGACAATATTGTAGCCATTCAAGATAAACAAATATATGCACAAGGTAAGCCAGAAGAAGTAGTAGATGAGAAGCTAGTACGTGATGTATTCCGAATGGAATGTCAAATCAGTACAGATCCATTATTTGGGACGCCACTTTGTATCCCACATGGAAAAGGAAGACGTGTACGTAAAGAGGTTGCTCAGGCAATGAGATAATGAAAAAGACGATGAGAGGGTCATCGTCTTTTTTATTTTCGGCAAGAGAATAAGAGGAAGAGGGGGATACGTAAACGACGTTCATATTCTTCCGCGTTTTGAAAATAAGTTTGATCTGGTGTAGCTTCTTTTAAATTTGTAATTGTAAATCCAGCTTGTTGTAATAGTGTAAAATATTCTTCCGTTGTACGATGATATTTAATAACTTCTTGATCAATCCAAGGTTCAACCCGTTTGCCTAGTTTAAAGTAATCATCGACGAGCCAACTCGTTCTTTTTCCGCTCGTTTGCAAGCTTTCAAATGAAGAGGTAATAATAGGGTGTTGAACGCTAAAAGTAAAGGTTCCATTTGTCTTTAAAGTTTCGTACACATTTTGAAAAATGATAGGAAGATGTTCGATATAATGTAAGGCGAGTCTAGATGTTACTAAATCAAAAGTAGAAGGAGGGTATGTGTAGTCTTTGAGGTTTAAAAAATGAACGGCGCCATTTTTGTTTTCTAGTTGTTTTTTAGCTTTTTCATACATAAGTTCGGAGCCTTCAATACCAGTGTAAGAGTGGCAGCCTTTTTCTAATAACTCTTCACCGAACTTAGCATCACCGCAGCCTAAATCAAGAATTCGCTTTCCTTTAACATCACTAATGAGTTGAAAGAAGGCTGGTTTTTCAAGTGCCTCATTTGGGCTATTTTCTCGATATCTTCGCTTCATATATTGTTCAAAAAATGCTTCGTTATTATATACATCTGATTCAGTAAATGCCATGATTGAAGCCTCCTTACATATTTTTTTTATTCTACCAAATATGAAAAGTAAATAATAGATTTCTTGTAATGAATCGTATATAATCTAGAATTGTAAGCGGTTACTTTAAACTATTTTTCTATAATAAATTCTGAAAACGTGTTAAGCTAGTAGAGGGATTATTAGAACTATTAAGACAATAATTCGCTTACATGAACGATGGGAGGCTTCACGATGTCTAGTAAAACACTTGCAAAATTTTTAGAAGAAAATTTAGAGGATTTAAAATCAAAGGGGCTTTATAACGTAATTGATCCGCTTGAAAGTTCAAATGGACCGATCATTACAATTGGTGGAAAAGAATATATTAACTTATCTTCAAACAACTATCTTGGATTAGCAACAGATAGCCGTTTGCAAGAAGCAGCAATTGGTGCAATTCATAAGTACGGGGTTGGAGCAGGAGCTGTTCGTACAATTAACGGTACTTTAGATTTGCATATTAAATTAGAAGAAACAATTGCAAAGTTTAAACATACAGAAGCAGCGATTGCTTATCAATCAGGATTTAACTGTAATATGGCAGCGATTTCAGCTGTTATGGATAAAAATGATGCGATTCTTTCAGACGAATTAAACCATGCTTCCATTATCGATGGTAGTCGTCTATCAAAAGCAAAAATTATCGTTTATAAACATTCTGATATGGAAGATTTACGCCAAAAAGCAATCGCGGCGAAAGAATCAGGTCTTTACAATAAATTAATGGTCATTACAGACGGTGTCTTCTCAATGGATGGAGATGTTGCAAAACTACCAGAAATTGTTGAGATTGCGGAAGAATTAGATTTAATGACATACGTAGATGATGCACACGGTTCAGGTGTACTTGGAAAAGGTGCAGGAACTGTAAAGCACTTCGGTCTATCTGATAAAGTTGATTTCCAAATTGGTACATTGTCAAAAGCAATTGGGGTAATTGGTGGATATGTAGCAGGAAAACAAAACTTAATTGACTGGTTAAAAGTTCGTTCACGTCCATTCTTATTCTCTACAGCATTAACACCAGCTGATGCAGCAGCTTGCATGAGATCCATTGAAATCTTAATGGAAAGCACAGAGTTGCATGATCGTTTATGGGAAAATGGTCGCTATTTAAAACAAGGGTTAAAAGAACTTGGCTTTAACATCGGGGAAAGTGAAACGCCAATTACACCTTGTATTATTGGTGACGAAGTATTAACACAAGAATTTAGTAAACGCCTAAATGAAGAAGGCGTATATGCAAAATCTATCGTGTTCCCAACTGTAGCTAAAGGAACCGGACGCGTTCGTAATATGCCAACAGCAGCTCATACGAAAGAAATGTTGGATGAGGCAATTCGTAAGTATGAAAAAGTAGGGAAAGAAATGGGCATCATTTAAGTAAAGACATCTTTTGAATAGCTTGCAAATGAGGAGTGGGGAAAATGAAAAAAATTCTAGTAACCGGTTCTTTAGGGCAAATTGGCTCTGAACTAGTAATGAAACTTCGTGATGTATACGGCGCATCAAATGTTATTGCAACAGATATTCGTGAAACAGATAGTGAAGTAGTAACATCTGGTCCATTTGAAACGTTAGATGTAACAGATGGACAAAAACTACATGATATCGCAAAGCGTAATGAAGTAGATACAATTATTCATTTAGCAGCTTTACTTTCAGCAACAGCAGAAAAAAATCCATTATTTGCATGGAATTTGAATATGGGCGGACTTGTAAATGCATTAGAAGCAGCTCGTGAATTAAACTGTAAATTCTTCACGCCAAGTTCTATCGGTGCATTTGGTCCATCAACGCCGAAAGATAATACGCCACAAGATACAATTCAGCGCCCTACTACGATGTATGGGGTAAACAAAGTAGCAGGAGAATTACTATGTGATTATTATCATCAAAAATTTGGCGTTGATACGCGCGGTGTACGTTTCCCAGGTTTAATTTCTTATGTAGCTCCTCCAGGAGGGGGAACAACTGATTATGCAGTTGAAATTTATTATGAGGCGATTAAAAAAGGCACATACACCTCATACATTGCAGAAGGAACATACATGGATATGATGTACATGCCAGATGCTTTACAAGCGATCATTTCATTAATGGAAGCTGATCCAAGTAAACTTGTGCATAGAAACGCGTTCAATATTACAGCAATGAGCTTTGAGCCGGAGCAAATCGCAGCATCAATTCGTAAACACATCCCGGCGTTTACGATGGATTACGCTGTAGATCCTGCTCGTCAAACAATCGCTGATAGCTGGCCAAACTCTATTGATGCAACAGCAGCAATGAAAGAGTGGGGCTTTAAAGCAGAATACGATTTAGACAAAATGACAACGGACATGCTTGCTAAGTTAAAAAAAAAGCTCACAGCTGAGTTAGTGATGAATTAATAGGAAGGGTCGATTCTTAGGAATCGACCTTTTTTGTTTGTATTTTAGGAATATACAAATAATTACAAGTGTGATAGAATGAGTTAATTTGTGTGTAAAGGGGAGACAGGGAATGGAGAAATGGGAGTTAGCAAAGGAAATTTACAATACGTCACGTTTAACGGGAACATTTAAACTTCGATCAGGACAAGTATCAAATCAATACTTTGATAAGTACTTATTTGAATCTAATCCAGTACTGCTAGTAGAAATTGCTAAACAATTGAAAGAGCTCATTCCTCCTGAGACAGAAGTGCTCGCAGGTTTAGAGATGGGAGGAATTCCAGTAGCAACAGCATTATCTTTACAAACAGGTATACCAGTTGTATTTGTAAGAAAAGAAGCGAAGAAGTACGGTACATGCAAGTTAGCAGAAGGCGTTGATATTGCTGGGAAAAATGTTTGTGTTGTTGAAGATGTTATTACGACAGGTGGTCAAATATTATTAAGCACGAAAGATTTAAGAGGATTAGGTGCGAAAGTCCACCATGTTCTAGGCGTGATTGAACGAACGAAAGAGGGAAAAGAAAACTTATTAGAAGATGGTTTACAGCTACATTCCTTATTTACAATGGATGAGTTAATTGAAGGAGAAAAGCAACATGCAAAGAGTTGATGTCGTATATGCACTAATACATGACGAAGAAACAGATAAAATATTAATGGTACATAATGTAGAACAAAATATTTGGTCATTGCCAGGCGGGGCTGTTGAAAAGGGTGAAACGTTAGAGGAAGCTCTAGTAAGGGAAGTAAGAGAAGAGACAGGTTTAACGGCTATGACAGGTGGACTTGTTGCGATCAATGAAAAATTCTTTGAAGAATCAGGGAATCATGCACTATTATTTACATTCCGAGCAAATGTAGTAACAGGTGAACTTATTGCAGAAGATGAAGAAGAAATTTCTGCAATAGAGTGGGTGGACAGAGCAATTGCAAATGAACGATTCCCATTCTACGATGGTGGATTTGAGGCATTATTAGAAGTAGCCATTCCATACAAGTTTCAGCCAGAAACAAAGTGATTGAAAGAAAAAAACAGGAGCGCAACGCTCCTGTTTTTTCTATTCAATCGTCTTCAGTAATAACTTTTTCAATAGTGGTTTAATCTTCAAACGTAAATCTTCAGCGTGATTTGCAACTAAGAAGTGATGGTTATAAATGTTCTTCATTAATTGATAAGTTGCTTCTTTTGCTTCGCCTTCTTCGATGAAGATCCCGATTACTTCCATACCACTTTTACGAGCAAGTTTGACAGCTTCATGCGTATCTAAAATACCGTCTTGTTGATAGTCTAGTGCAGAAGGCTCACCATCTGTGAAGACAAGTAAGAATTTATGCTTTTCTGGTCTTTTTGCAAGCTTTTCAGAAACGATACGAATAATATATCCATCGCGGTTATCTTCTTCTTCGCGAAGCTGCATAATTTCGGGACCAACGTTTGGTAACGTTGAGTTTTTATACGTTACAACTTCATGGATAACGTTCGGCTTATCTTCAGGTTTAGCACTAGAAGCATCTTCCCAAAATCCGCTAATAGCGTGCGGGATTTTTAAAGATTTCAACGCTTCATGGAATAGGACCACACTCTTTTTCGTTTCTTCCATTTTGTTATACATAGAACCAGAGCAGTCCACTAGTAGTTGGAATGCAACGTCGAGCTCTTGTGATTCTTGCCCTTTTTTATAAAACATGCGAGGCTGCTTTTCAGTATAAATACGAAGGAATTTCTTACGAAGTCTTCCGTAATATTTATCACTATTTGCATTCGTTTTATTTTCAATCGTTTTTTCGATAATTTTCTTTAATTCTTTTACATCTTTATTAACGACTGATTTAATAGCTTGGTAATCCTTTTTCTCGTCAGGATTTGGTTTGCGTGCTTCTTTAAATGTATGAGAAGCGCCAGTGTTATACTTACCGTATGCACCATCATTTTGACTAGAAGCGTGAGAGGCTCTTGCTTCCTCTGTATCAGCACCATCAAAGTTGGATTGTGTACTTTTTTGAGAAGTACCTTGTACAGAGCCAAGTGCTTGGTCACCATCTTCTGATTCGCGAGCAGTATCACCCATCATATTTGTTTTTGTTCCGCTTTCTAATTCAAAGCGTAAAAAGTTCTCGTTTTCGTTATTTTTATTTTCACGATGCCATGTGGAGAAACTTTCATCCATTTTGTTTTTATTTTCATCGTCATCTATGAGTTGTGTATCATCATTTGCTAATTTTTCGGGACGGCTGTCTTTTTCATCTGCAATAACAGATAAGTAGAGCGGAGCATGTCCGAAATAGTTGTTAAGCATATCACTTTCAAGAAGCTCCTCTAAACGATAGCGAATTTTCTCAACGATATACATAATATCTTCCGTATTACGAGCTTGGAATGTTTCATGCAGAATAGCTTCAATTTGCTCGAAATATTCATTATTAAACATTTCATATTTATCGCTCGTTAATGAAAGATAGCATAGACAAAATAGACGATCACCGTGATAGTTACGAACGCGATTGATTTCATTTTGTGAGCTAAAGTAATTGCGATACATTTCTTTTCTTCTTTTAAAAACATGCTTTGTGCCAGGGCGTAAGTTTTTTACGATTTCCTCAACACGTAAATCTTCTAATAGAACAAATAATTGTGTTAAAAACTTTTTTAAGGGTGATTCTTGTAATTCAATCGCATAAGAACGAATTAAAGTCATGTCCGAGTAATGTTTATTACCAAGTGCTTTTAAAAACACTTCGCTTTTTAATCCGATTACTGTATCCTCTTCTTTTCGATCATCCCAAAAGTGACTAATGACAACCTTTTTTTCAATTTCGTCGTAGTATGCTTTATAGCCATACTCAAGGTAGGCATCATCTTCTTTGAGAAGGGCATACATTAAGTTTTCCATTTGTAGAAACAGCGACGCATCAATTTTTTTGTCACTAAAAATTTGTCTCATGAATTATCCCTCAAAGAAATAACTTTCTGCTAATTCACGGACAGTCATTTGTTCTGTTTCATCGTTTAATTTTGCGATAATACTACGTTCAATTGCACGCATAACAGGAATATATACACCTAAATCACATGCATCAATAATGCCACGAATACTTGCTGCTTCTTCACTTACGCGGCCGTCACGAGCTAAAGGCATAAGATCGCTTGCAAATGCAACGAACTTTTCAATTGTTGTAACATCGTTTAATTTTGATTCTGCTAATAATAATTCTTTTAATGTATCACCTTGAATGTAAGGAACTTCAATAATAACGAAACGGTTTTTTAACGCTTCGTTTAGTTCACTTGTACCAACGTAACCTTCATTAATAGCAGCGATTACGCGATATTCGTCATCACCGTATACAACTTCTTGTGTAAACGGGTTTGTAATCATTTTACGGTAATCTAATGCACCGTGAAGAAGCGGTAACGTTTCAGGTTTTGCCATATTGATTTCATCAATATATAGGAAATGACCGTTCTTCATCGCTTTCATAAGAGGACCGTTAACGAAAGCAACTTCAGATGCGCCATCTTTCGTTTGTAGTGTGTTGTATCCTAAAATACCTTCTACATCTAGGTCGACAGAACAGTTAATGCTATGCATTGGTTTTTGGAATAAAGAAGAAAGCGTTTCAGCTAGTACTGTTTTACCACTACCAGTTGGTCCTTTTAATAGAATGTTTTTGCCAAGAAGAAGTGCTGTAATAGCATCTTCGATAATGCTATTATCAGATGCTTTATATATTTTTGTACCGATTAAATGTGCATTTTCACCAGCTTCTTGCTTATTCTTTTCGTGAATTGTAGAGAGCTGTTGTTTTAAATCAGCATGTATATGAAATTGTTCTAACATGTATTTCCCACCTAACATTATTTTCATAAAGTAATACATCTTATGATAACTTGTTTTAATATGGTATGCAAAGAAAAGGGGAGGGGACAAATATAAAAGAAAAAGCAATCAATTGTACATTGATTGCTTATAGTAAAGGAGAAATGAGCCTCATAAAAGACTCTAATATTCGTTTTTTGATACTTCTTTTTTGGAAAGCGTTCCATTTAATTTCAGTGGAATGCTTAAAGTCTTCTTCAAAATCACGTTTAATATCATGAACAGTTTTTGATTCATACAGTACGCTAATAATTTCGTAATTCAATTCAAAGCTTCGTACATCCATATTTGCTGTTCCGATTGTTGCAATTTTGTCATCAACAAGTACAAGTTTTGCATGCATAAAGCCATCTTTATAACTATAGATGGAGGCACCAGCTTTTAAAAGTGGAGTGAAGTAGGATTGGGATGCTTGATCACTAATAATACTATCACTTTTACCAGGATATAAAATGCGTACATCTATGCCAGATATTGCACTTAAACGTAATAATGTTAAAGTTTCTTGATCTGGAATAAAATATGGTGTAGCAATCCAAATAGATTTTTTTGCAGAGCCCATAATAGCTAATAACGTATTACGAATGCTCTTATCATCTGAGCTTGGCCCGCTTGCTACAATTTGCACAGCACCTTCTGCACTTGAAACTTCTTTACCTGGGAAGTATTGTCTATTCATAAATTGATCCCAGGAATAGGTTTTCAAACCACTAGATGCATAGAGCCAGTCCTCTAGAAAAATTGCTTGTAATTTATATAACGCTTTTCCTTCGATTTTTAAATGACTATCACGCCAAACGGGAAACTTTTTTGAACGGCCAAGATATTCATCACCGACATTAAGTCCTCCAGTAAAACCAATTTCTCCATCGACAATGACGATTTTACGGTGGTTACGATAATTAACTGTTTCAAGTAACCAAGCTGAAAAAATAGGGTCAAATTCAACAATTTCAATCCCAGCTTCTTTCATAGGTTTTAAAAAGCGTCTTCTTAACGTATTACTTCCTAATCCATCATAAAGGAAGCGTACAATAACACCAGCTTTTGCTTTGTTTATTAAAGCATCCCGGACTTTTGTACCAATCTCATCAGATTTATAAATATAGTATTGAATATGTATGTGATGTTTTGCTTGCTCGATAGCTTGCAAAATTTCTGAAAATGTTTGATCTCCGTTTGTTAAAAGTTTTGTAGTTGTTCTATCTGCGGCAGGCCCGCCTCCAAATTTTTGTACAACTTCTGTTAAATGGGTAGAGCGTTCACTTAATGGGACTTTGAGTGATAACTCTAGTCGTCTTCCTTCTAATATTTCACGGAATAATTTTCTTTGTTCTTCTGAACGATGGAGATGCTTTTTTCTTCTCCAACGGCTACGCCCGAAAATAGAGTATAAAAGTACACCTACAACGGGAAGAAGTGCTAATACTAAAAACCAAGCTAAGGTACTTTGAGGAGACCTATTTTCGATAAAAATAACGAATGAAATTCCTACAATTGTAATGGACCAGAGAACGCCGACAAATGTATATAACGAAATATACGATGTATTTAATAGGAAAAGAACGATAGATACAATTGTAAATATTAATAGTAATTGGACAATAGGTTTCTTCATTTCTATATAATTCCTCTAATCTTTCTTCAATATAGACTTCCTAAATAGCAGATGTAATGTGACATTTTTATTATAAAGTGTTTTCTGTTTTTTACAAAATGTAGGTATTTCCCCATACTTTCCGCATTTGTCCTACATACAGTGTATTGTTACGTTTTTAAAGAGAAAAGGAGGGTGAATAAAATGCATGGTCGTCCAATTGGAGGATTTGGTCACGGTGGTTTTCATGGTGGTTTTGGACATTCACCATTTTTTGGTGGGGGGTTCTTCCCAGGTTTTGTAGCAGGTGCATTACTCAGCCCTGGGTTTGGTTATGGCGGATATGGTTATCCGTATTACTCGGATTATCCTTATTATACAGGCTACCAACAAGATCCATATTATTCATACAATACCTATTAAGATGAGAACATGAAAAAGGAGAGGGAAAACATGAATTATATAGAAAATAACGGATTGTATTATCGTCATAATCATGGAGGTCACCATCATAATGGGGGACATCACCACCATGGAGGGCACAATCACCATGATTACCACCATCATCATCACGGAGGTGGATGGGGCTGGGGTGGAGGCTCATGGGGCGGTGGATTTTTCCCTGGAAGTTTTGCTGGAGGTGTGTTAGGTGGGCTTACAGCAGGTGCATTAACGGGTGCAGCAGGTGGAGGATACTATCCAGC
>NZ_JAKUFF010000090.1:0-15666 GCF_022663305.1 Bacillus cereus group sp. BfR-BA-01408
CAGGTTCAAATCCTGTCCCCGCAACCAAATGGTCCCGTGGTGTAGTGGTTAACATGCCTGCCTGTCACGCAGGAGATCGCCGGTTCGACCCCGGTCGGGACCGCCATTTTATATAAAGAAAAGAACGAAACATGTTGTTTCGTATTTTTTTATTTGTTTTAACAAAAAACTAATAAAGACAGTCAAACTATCCTTAGGAAAACTCCTAAGGACTTTTTTATATATTCAAAACCTGTATAATAAATAGCAGAGAACATTGTGAGTAAAGTAGGTGAAGTCTGTGAGTAAATATGAAATAACAACAAAATCATCTGAGGAAACACAAAGATTATCAGAAAAACTTGGTGAACTTGCTCAGGCACAAGATGTAATTATTTTAGAAGGAGATCTAGGGGCTGGTAAGACGACTTTTACTAAGGGACTAGCAAAAGGTCTTGGAGTGAAAAGAGTTGTAAATAGCCCTACCTTTAATATTATTAAAGAATATAAAGGGAGATTACCGCTATATCATATGGACGTGTATCGCTTAGCAGAAAGTGAAGAAGACTTAGGTTTTGATGAGTATTTCTACGGTGAAGGAATTACGGTAGTAGAATGGGCTCATTTAATAGAAGCATATTTACCAAATGAGAAGCTACAAATTAGTTTATTCCATGCTGGAGATGATACAAGAAACATTGTACTCGAGCCAATTGGAGATCGCTATATTAGATTATGTGAGGAGCTATTACAAGATGAAAGTACTAGCAATTGATACTTCAAATTATGTAATGGGTGTATCCCTTATTGAAGAAGGAAACGTAATTGGGGAAATCATTACAAATTTAACAAAAAATCATTCTGTGCGTCTTATGCCAGCTGTAGAACAACTGTTAAAAGAATGTGGTGTAAAACCAAAAGAATTAACTAAAATAGTTGTAGCTGCTGGACCAGGATCATATACAGGTGTTCGTATAGGTGTGACAGCTGCCAAAACATTAGCTTGGTCACTTCAAATACCAATTGTGGGTGTATCAAGTTTAGAAGTAGTGGCTGCAAACGGAGCTAATTTTGATGGATTAATCTGTCCTTTATTCGATGGAAGACGTGGACAAATTTATACTGGCTTATATACATATGAAGGAGAGGATTTAACTTCTATAGAGGAAGACCGAATCATCCTTATTGTAGACTGGTTGCAAATGTTAAAAGATAAAGGAAAGCCTGTTTTATTTATTGGTAACGATGTGAAACTACACAAAGAAACAATTATCGAACATTTAGGCAATCAAGCTCTCTTTGCTCCTTTCACTAAAAATAACCCAAGACCAAGTGAGCTAGCGTTCTTAGGATTACAAAAAGAAGAACAGGATGTACATTCATTTGTTCCTAGTTACCTTCGTTTAGCTGAAGCTGAAACAAAGTGGTTAGAAAGTCAAAACAAGTAGGAGCTTGCAGAGGATGGATATGATATTTAGAAAGATGGAACTTGATGATATTGCTCAAATTGTAGCCATTGAAGAAGCATCTTTTTCAACTCCTTGGACTGCAGATGCCTTTCACCGTGAGTTAACGATGAATGAACATGCACATTATGTTGTGCTAGAAAAAGATGGTCGTGTAATTGGGTATTGTGGATTGTGGATAATTATTGATGAATCACATATAACAAATATAGCTATTTTGCCAGAATACAGAGGTCAAAAGCTAGGAGATGCTTTATTAAAAGAAGTTATTTCCGAGGCGAAAACTCTAGGTGTAAAAACGATGACACTTGAAGTACGTGTATCAAATGAAGTAGCAAAACAGTTATACAGAAAATACGGATTTCAAAATGGTGGAATTCGTAAACGATACTATGTAGACAATCAGGAAGATGGTCTCGTAATGTGGGTGAATATATAATGGAAAAAAATACGATTATACTTGGTATTGAAACAAGTTGTGATGAAACAGCAGTAGCGGTTGTTAAAAATGGAACGGAAATTATTGCGAATGTTGTTGCATCACAAATTGAAAGTCATAAACGTTTTGGCGGAGTTGTACCAGAGATTGCGTCCCGTCATCATGTAGAAGAAATTACAGTTGTATTAGAAGAAGCGTTAAAAGAAGCGAATATCACATTTGATGATATTGATGCAATTGCTGTCACAGAAGGACCTGGTTTAGTAGGAGCGCTTCTAATAGGGGTGAACGCAGCGAAAGCAGTGGCATTTGCACATGATATCCCCCTAGTTGGTGTTCATCATATCGCTGGCCACATTTATGCGAACCGCTTAGTAAAAGAAGTTCAATTCCCATTACTATCACTTGTTGTATCTGGTGGACATACAGAGCTTGTTTATATGAAAGAACATGGTTCATTTGAAGTAATTGGTGAAACGCGAGATGATGCAGCAGGGGAGGCATATGATAAAGTAGCTCGTACGTTATCTATGCCATATCCAGGTGGCCCTCATATTGATCGTCTTGCACATGAAGGGGAACCAACAATTGATTTACCTCGTGCATGGCTAGAACCTGATTCGTATGATTTCAGTTTTAGTGGATTGAAATCAGCAGTTATCAACACTGTGCATAACGCAAAACAACGCGGGATAGAAATTGCACCGGAAGATTTAGCAGCAAGTTTCCAAGAGAGTGTAATTGACGTATTAGTAACGAAAGCATCTCGTGCAGCGGATGCTTATAACGTAAAGCAAGTGCTTCTTGCTGGTGGAGTTGCTGCGAATAAAGGACTTCGTGCACGTTTAGAAGCAGAGTTTGCACAAAAAGAAAATGTAGAACTAATTATTCCTCCTCTATCTTTATGTACAGATAATGCAGCTATGATTGCGGCGGCAGGTACAATTGCGTATGAACAAGGAAAACGTGCTACATTAGCTTTAAATGCAAATCCAGGATTAGATATTGAAGCATAGTTATACACAAAATTAACCACAGCTTGTGGATAAAACCCATATTATCTGTTGATAATGTGGGTTTTATTGTGTATATAAAATGTTGATAACTTTTTTGTTGATTGTGGATAATGTGGAAAAGTTATTTAGATGTTTATTTTATAAAGGTGGATATGTGTATAAACTTGTGGATAAAACAGATGAAGTCTGACCTTTGAATCTATCCTTTTTCGGGAAATAAAAACGAAGAAGGTATCTCTAAAAAACATTTTGAAATATGCCCTTATTATAAGGGGGGCTAATATTGTCAAACTTTGTCGGCAAATCGATACCTCGTGTCGAATTGTTTATGCAATAGAGGTTGACCATGGCTAGAAGATAAGAAGGATGTCTCATCGTCAAAAATCCCGACTGATGAGACATCCTTCTTATTTATACTCTTATAAATGCAATTCTTCCCATTCTGCCATACAAGCATCAAGTTGTTCTTGTAGTGTTTGCTTTTTCGTTGTAATTTCACTAGCCTTTTCATAATCTGCATATATTTCTGGTAAGCAAAGTTGATCTTCTAACGTAGCAATTTCTTCTTCAAATTGTACAATATTTTGTTCTAGTTCCTCAATTTTTCGAGTACGTTGACGCTCCAACTTTTTGCGCTCTTTTTCTTCGAGATAATTTAATTTTTCTGGAGCTACAGTTTTTTGAACAGGTGTCTGATTTTCTTGCTGTTCTTGTTGTTCAAATTCAGCACGTTCAATCATCTCATTTTTCTTTTCAACGTAGTAATCGTAGTCCCCTAAATATTCCTGTGCACCTTCTGTTGATAACTCAACAACGGTCGTCGTTACACGATTAATAAAGTAGCGGTCATGAGATACAAAGAGAAGGGTACCAGGATAATCAATTAAAGCATTCTCCAAAATCTCTTTACTATTTAAATCAAGATGGTTTGTAGGCTCATCGAGAATTAATAAATTCGACTTTTGCATCATAAGTTTTGCGAGGGCTAATCGAGCTTTTTGTCCACCACTAAGAGATGATACTGGTTTTAGTACATCATCTCCTGTGAATAAGAAGTTACCTAGTATCGTGCGGATTTCTTTTTCGGGTTGCAGTGGATATTCATCCCATAACTCATTTAAAACGCGCTTAGAAGATGTTAAATTGGCTTGTTCTTGATCATAGTAACCAACAGATACATTGGATCCGAAAGAAACATCACCATGTAGTAGTGGTAACTTATTCACAATTGATTTTAATAATGTGGATTTCCCAATTCCATTTGGACCAACTAAAGCAACGCTATCTCCGCGAGTTAAGCGCATTGTTACATGTTCAATAATTGGATCCTTATCATAGCCGATAGTTGCATCCTTTACTTGTAACACATCATTTCCGCTTTGTTTTTCGATATCGAAGTGGAAGGAAGCTGACTTAGAGTCACCTAATGGTCTTGTTAATAGTTCCATACGGTCTAATTGTTTACGACGGCTTTGTGCACGTTTTGTCGTAGATGCACGAGCTATATTTTTTTGAACGAAGTCCTCTAGCTTAGCGATTTCATCTTGTTGTTTTTCATAACGTTTCATTTCTTGCTCGTATAGTGCTGATTTTAAGTCTAAATATTTACTGTAGTTACCAACAAATCGTCTACTTTCTTTATTCGAAATTTCATATACTTGTGTAACAAGTTTATCTAAGAAATAACGGTCATGGGAAACGATTAATATTGCGCCAGGATAACCTTGTAAATATTGTTCAAGCCATGTTAATGTTTCGATGTCTAAATGGTTTGTAGGCTCGTCCAAAATAAGGAGGTCTGGTTTCGTTAATAATAATTTACCGAGAGCTAATCGTGTTTTTTGTCCACCGCTTAATGTGGAAATCGTCGTTTGGTGCGTTTCAACTGGGAAGCCAAGACCACTTAAAATCGAACGGATATCTGCTTCGTACTGATAGCCACCTTGATCTTTATAATCTAATTGTAATTGGTCATAATCAGCTAATAATCTTTCATATGTAGCCTCGTTTGAAAAGTTTTCTTCTTTTCCCATCTCTTGCTCTAGCCTTCGAAGTTTTGTCTCCATTTGCTGCAAGTGTGTAAAGACGGTTAACATTTCATCCCAAATTGTTAAAGACGTTTCTAAACCGGTATTTTGAGCTAGATATCCAATTGAGACATCTTTCGGTTTTATAATTTCTCCACCATCATGAGATAGCTCACCCGCTATTATTTTTAATAATGTAGATTTTCCGGCTCCATTTCGCCCGACTAATGCGATACGATCTTTCGTTTGAACTTCCAATTTTATGTTTGCAAGAATCGTTTCTGCACCGTATAATTTCGAAAGCGCGTTTACTTGTAATAAAATCAATGTTTTCACCTCAAATAATTTCTTAACTTTGCCATGTTTATATTTCTCAATCATACTAAAAATAGTGTATAGTTTAAAATACAGAGAGAATACTTCTTCTTTCTATTATACAAGGAATTTAATAAGTGCTAAACTTCTGTATTTGATTAAAGCATATGAATAAAGATAGGAAGAGAGGAGAGGTTATATGGAGCAACAGAAAATTCCACAAGCCACTGCTAAGAGATTGCCTCTATACTATCGATTTATCCAAAACTTATCTTTGTCTGGTAAGCAACGTGTTTCATCAGCCGAATTAAGTGAAGCGGTAAAGGTTGATTCCGCAACAATTCGAAGAGATTTCTCATACTTTGGAGCATTAGGGAAAAAAGGATATGGATATAACGTAAATTATTTATTATCATTTTTCCGTGAAACACTCGATCAAGATGATATAACACGTGTAGCGCTTATTGGAGTAGGTAATTTAGGGACCGCTTTCTTACATTATAATTTCACGAAAAACAATAATACAAAGATTGAAATGGCATTTGATGTTAGTGAAGAGAAAGTTGGAACAGAAATCGGAGGCATTCCTGTATATCACTTAGATGAATTAGAAGAACGTTTATCAACTGATATACAAGTGGCAATATTAACAGTACCCGCTACAGTAGCGCAATCTGTAGCCGATAGATTGGCAGAAACAAACGTGCATGGTATTTTGAATTTCACACCAGCGCGCTTAAATGTGTCAGAAAATATAAGAATTCATCATATTGATTTAGCAGTAGAGTTACAAACATTAGTTTACTTTTTGAAGAATTATCCACAATAAAACGCAGAGGAAGCGACCTCTGCGTTTTATTATTGTTTTTTCTTTGTGAATTTAACTAAGATAAGGCGAAGTGCCAAATTAAAATCAATCGTTGCCATAACTGCAAATAGTATTGTCCACATATTCCAAATTGTATCTGTTACGTTCGTAATGGCGAAGCGTGTAAAGATACATCCTAGAAGGAAGTACAATGCAGCCATGAACAATGGTGAGTTTCTCATACTAAAAATCCTCCGATAAAGCCTTGCATTTTTTCAGCTTCTTTAATCATTTCCTGAATTTGTTCGTTACTCACTAAAACTTGGGCAATTGCAACTAATGTATTCATTGCAACATGAGCTGCAATGGGAACGATAATACGCTTCGTTTTTACATATAAGAAGGCGAATACGAGACCCATAGCAGTGTATACCAATAAGTGAGTAAAATCAAAATGAATCGCCGCAAATACAAGGGAACTAATGATAGCGGCAATAAAGAAGTTAAACTTCTTATAAAGTGTACCAAATAAAATCTTTCTAAATACGATTTCTTCCAAAATAGGTCCTATTATAGAGATGACGATAAGGAACCAAGGAGTAGTTCTTGCGATATCCATAAGCCTTGCTGTATTTTCAGATCCAGGTTTAATACCTAATACATACATTTCAATCATACCAGCAATACTTTGCGAGAAAAATGCTAAGAAGAAACCGATAAAAATCCAACCAATTGTAGCTGGAACAGTAGAACGCGTTTTATCTAAATGTCTATCACGAATATCTGTTCTAAGTAACCAAAGTACGATACATAATGCAATAAAGAAGCTAATGATTGCCCAGTGACCAGTTATAAGTTGAAATTTCTCTTCCCTAGTAAATCCCCTGTTATCATAAAGTCCAGTTTTCAGGAGAAGTGGTAATCCAGCAATTGATGATAACTGCATTAAGATGTATGTAACGATAACCCACCAATATTGTTTTTTCAAATGGTTTAACCATCCTTTCTAACTCTAGTGTATGAGATAAGGTAGGATAACATGTAAATATGCTACCTACGATATAAACCTCTTGAATTATGTTTTTTTCGTAAATCCTTATTTGAAATTATAATAGAAGACAGGAGAAAGTTGTATGTGTAGCGAAAACAACTTAGGGTGTCCCTTCATATTGTAACATACGAGTAGCGGAAACAACGATTCATATGGTAAAGGTAGAAGAAGAGGAACTCTATATAGAAAAGTTTATAGCGTAATTTGCGAAAAAATTATGATTTTTTTACTTGCAAAAGAAATTGAGATTATTTATTATTATAAGTGTGTTAGCACTCGAGTGACTTGAGTGCTAATAAAAAAATTACATAACAAAATGAGGAGGTTATTGTTCATGCTAAAGCCATTAGGTGATCGCGTTGTAATTGAGCTTGTTCAAGCGGAAGAAAAAACAGCAAGTGGTATTGTATTACCAGACACAGCAAAAGAAAAACCACAAGAGGGTAAAGTTATTGCAGTAGGTACTGGTCGAGTGCTTGAAAATGGTGAGCGTGTTGCTTTAGAGGTAGCAGCAGGTGATCTTATCATCTTCTCAAAATATGCAGGTACTGAAGTGAAATATGAAGGTACAGACTACTTGATTTTACGTGAAAGTGACATTTTAGCAGTTATCGGTTAATTATATAAATCTTAAAAAATCCAAGGGGGTCAATTATTATGGCAAAAGATATTAAATTTAGTGAAGAAGCACGTCGTTCGATGCTTCGCGGTGTCGACACTCTTGCAAACGCAGTAAAAGTAACGCTTGGACCAAAAGGTCGTAATGTTGTTCTTGAGAAAAAATTCGGTTCACCACTTATTACAAATGACGGTGTAACAATCGCAAAAGAAATTGAATTAGAAGATGCATTCGAAAACATGGGTGCGAAATTAGTAGCAGAAGTTGCTAGCAAAACAAATGATGTAGCTGGTGACGGAACAACAACTGCAACTGTATTAGCGCAAGCTATGATTCGTGAAGGTCTTAAAAACGTAACAGCTGGTGCGAACCCAATGGGTCTTCGTAAAGGTATCGAAAAAGCTGTAGTTGCTGCAGTAGAAGAATTAAAAACGATTTCTAAACCAATCGAAGGTAAATCTTCTATCGCACAAGTAGCTGCTATTTCTGCTGCTGACGAAGAAGTAGGTCAATTAATCGCTGAAGCAATGGAGCGCGTTGGTAACGACGGCGTTATTACTTTAGAAGAATCTAAAGGTTTCACAACAGAATTAGACGTAGTAGAAGGTATGCAATTTGATCGTGGATATGCATCTCCTTACATGATTACTGATTCTGACAAAATGGAAGCAGTTCTTGATAACCCATACATCTTAATCACTGACAAAAAGATTTCTAACATTCAAGAAATCTTACCAGTATTAGAGCAAGTTGTACAACAAGGTAAACCACTTCTTATCATTGCTGAAGATGTAGAAGGCGAAGCATTAGCTACATTAGTAGTGAATAAACTTCGTGGTACATTCAATGTAGTAGCTGTTAAAGCTCCTGGATTTGGTGACCGTCGTAAAGCAATGCTAGAAGATATCGCAATCTTAACTGGTGGCGAAGTAATCACTGAAGAATTAGGCCGTGACTTAAAATCTGCTACAGTTGAATCTTTAGGACGCGCTGGTAAAGTTGTTGTAACGAAAGAAAACACAACTGTAGTTGAAGGTGTAGGAAGCACAGAACAAATCGAAGCTCGCATCGGTCAAATCCGTGCGCAATTAGAAGAAACAACTTCTGAATTCGATCGTGAAAAATTACAAGAGCGTCTTGCGAAACTTGCAGGTGGCGTAGCAGTAATTAAAGTAGGTGCAGCAACTGAAACTGAGTTAAAAGAGCGTAAACTTCGCATTGAAGATGCACTTAACTCAACTCGTGCAGCAGTAGAAGAAGGTATCGTTGCAGGTGGTGGTACTTCACTTATGAACGTATACACGAAAGTAGCTTCTATCGTAGCTGAAGGTGACGAAGCAACAGGTATCAACATCGTACTTCGTGCACTAGAAGAGCCAGTTCGCCAAATCGCAATCAACGCTGGTCTAGAAGGATCTGTAGTTGTAGAGCGTCTAAAAGGCGAAAAAGTAGGCGTTGGTTTCAACGCAGCTACTGGCGAGTGGGTTAACATGCTTGAAACTGGTATCGTAGATCCAGCTAAAGTAACTCGCTCTGCACTTCAAAATGCAGCATCTGTTGCAGCTATGTTCTTAACAACTGAAGCTGTAGTAGCTGACAAACCAGAACCAAATGCACCAGCAATGCCTGACATGGGCGGCATGGGCATGGGCGGTATGGGCGGAATGATGTAATTCCGTTTGCCCTAAAAAACATCCATTTCTATATAGAAATGGATGTTTTTTTATGTTTTTTAGAAAAGGAAATGAATTTCTGTAGAATTTTGTCGCTTTCTCTCTTGACCATATTGATACTTCATTGTTAGAATCTAGGAAGATAATATAAAACGATCCTTCATATATCCTCAAAGATATGGTTTGAGAGTCTCTACCGGGTTACCGTAAACAACCTGACTATGAAGGCAGTGTGTCTTATATTTATAAAGAGCGGAGACTATCTTTCTTTATAAAGCCAGACCCCTGCCTTTTCTTTGTTATGAGACTAGAGGCGGAGGACTGGCTTTTTTTATTATATTGGTAATGCTTTTCGCCTAATTGGTGAAAATATTTATATACGAGAACTAACGTTGGGGTGATTATTTTGAAGAAGCAACACGATACAATTATCGTTTTAGATTTTGGAAGTCAATACAATCAGTTAATAGCACGTCGAATTCGTGAGTTCGGTGTATACAGTGAACTTCATCCGCATACAATTACTGCAGAAGAAATTAAAGAAATAAATCCAAAAGGGATTATTTTCTCTGGTGGACCGAATAGTGTATATGGTGAAGGTGCATTACATTGTGATGAAAAAATCTTTGACCTAGGATTACCGATCTTCGGTATTTGTTACGGTATGCAGCTTATGACACAAAAATTCGGTGGTAAAGTAGAACGTGCAAACCACCGTGAGTACGGAAAAGCGGTTCTTAAAGTAGAGAACGAATCAAAATTATATGCGAACCTTCCAGAAGAGCAAGTTGTATGGATGAGCCATGGTGACTTAGTAACTGGTTTACCTGAAGGATTCGTAGTAGATGCAACAAGTGAGTCTTGCCCAATTGCTGGTATGAGCAATGAAGCGAAAAACTTATACGGTGTACAATTCCACCCAGAAGTACGTCACTCTGAGCACGGTAACGATTTAATTAAAAACTTCGTATTCGGCGTATGTGGTTGTTCTGAAGGATGGAACATGGAGAACTTTATTGAAGTAGAATTAGAAAAGATTCGTGAAACTGTTGGGGACAAAAAAGTTCTATGCGCACTTAGCGGTGGTGTAGACTCTTCTGTTGTAGCAGTATTAATTCATAAAGCAATCGGTGATCAATTAACATGTATTTTCGTTGACCACGGTTTACTTCGTAAAGGCGAAGCAGAAGGCGTTATGAAAACATTTAGCGAAGGCTTCCATATGAACGTTATTAAAGTGGATGCAAAAGAACGCTTCATGAACAAGTTAAAAGGTGTAGAAGATCCAGAGCAAAAACGTAAGATCATCGGTAACGAATTCATTTACGTATTTGATGATGAAGCGTCTAAATTACAAGGAATGGACTTCCTAGCACAAGGTACACTGTACACAGATATCGTTGAAAGTGGTACAGCAACTGCGCAAACAATTAAATCTCACCATAACGTTGGTGGACTTCCAGAAGACATGCAGTTCAAATTAATTGAGCCTTTAAACACGTTATTTAAAGATGAAGTACGTGTATTAGGATCTGAACTAGGAATTCCTGATGAAATCGTATGGCGTCAACCATTCCCAGGTCCTGGTCTTGGTATTCGTGTACTAGGTGAAATCACAGAAGAGAAATTAGAAATCGTTCGTGAATCTGATGCGATTTTACGTGAAGAAATTATTAAAGCTGGCTTAGATCGCGAAATCTGGCAATACTTCACTGCGCTTCCTGGTATGCGTAGCGTAGGTGTTATGGGTGACGAGCGTACGTACGATTACACAGTAGGTATCCGCGCAGTAACATCTATCGACGGCATGACAGCTGACTGGGCACGTATCCCTTGGGACGTATTAGAGAAAATCTCTGTACGTATCGTAAACGAAGTAAAACACGTTAACCGTATCGTGTATGACGTAACGAGTAAGCCACCAGCAACGATTGAGTGGGAATAGTATTTATAAAAAGGTCCATCTATTACTTATGTATAGATGGATCTTTTTATTTTAGGGTTAATACGAACGAAACTATAAATGTTTGTAAAAATGTTCGTTTTTAAATTGACAAAACTACTTCGTCGAGTTAATATGAGTATGTAATTCAAACGAAAAGTGAATATTATGCCGTCGTATAATATCGGGGATATGGCCCGAAAGTTTCTACCTAGCTACCGTAAATGGCTTGACTACGAGGCGTTTTTATAAAGGTGAGGGGAATCTTATCTTTATTCATAGAACGCTTCCATGTATATGCAATGGAAGCCTTTTTTATTTTTAATAGATAAAAGAGGGCTAGGGGATTACGGCGAGTAATCATATAACGGGGGAAACGTAAGATGAAACGCTATTTTCAGTTTGATGAACTCGGCACGAATTACAAAACAGAGTTCATAGCAGGTTTAACGACATTTTTATCTATGGCTTACGTACTATTTGTCAATCCTGCTACGCTGTCACTTGGAAATGTTAAAGGATTACCGGCAGGTACAGGAATGGATCCAGGTGCAGTATTCGTTGCTACAGCATTAGCAGCAGCGATTGGTTCGTTAATTATGGGTATTTTCGCGAAGTATCCAATTGCTTTAGCGCCAGGTATGGGAATTAACGCGTTCTTTGCTTATACAGCAGTGTTAACGATGGGTATTCCATGGCAAACGGCAATTGCTGGAACGTTAATGTCAGGTATTATCTTTATTATTCTTACTGCTTCAGGTATTCGTGAAAAAATCATTAATGCAATTCCATCGGAGTTAAAGTTTGCAGTAGCGGCAGGTATTGGATTATTCATTGCTTTCCTTGGATTCCAAAATGCCGGAATTATCGTGAAAAATGATGCTGTTCTTGTTGGGTTGGGGGACTTAACAAAGGGCACAACGTTACTAGCAATTTTCGGAGTTGTTACGACCATTATCTTCATGATTAAGAAAGTTAATGGTGCAGTATTTTACGGTATGATTCTTACGGCAATCTTAGGAGTAGCAACCGGATTAATTGATACTCCGAAAGCGGTAGTGGGAGCAATACCGAGTTTAGAACCAACGTTCGGTGCGGCGTTAACGCACTTTGGAGATATTTTCACTGTTCAAATGGGGATTGTTATTATAACGTTCTTCTTTATCGATTTCTTTGATACAGCAGGTACGCTTGTAGCGGTTGCGAATCAAGCAGGATTAATGAAGAACAATAAATTACCACGTGCAGGAAAAGCGTTATTTGCAGATGCGATTGCAACTGTAATTGGTGCGATCTTAGGTACATCAACAACAACGTCTTACATTGAATCTTCTGCAGGGGTAGCGGCAGGTGGACGTTCTGGATTTACAGCAGTTGTAACAGCAGGATTCTTCTTGCTGGCACTATTCTTCTCGCCATTACTAAGTGTTGTAACACCAGCTGTAACGGCACCAGCATTAATTATTGTAGGAATCTTGATGGTTTCTTCCTTAGGGGAAATTGATTGGAAGAAATTTGAGATTGCAGTACCAGCATTCTTTACTATCATTTCAATGCCACTTACGTATAGTATCGCAACAGGAATTGCGATCGGGTTTATCTTCTATCCAATTACAATGGTAGTAAGTGGTCGACGTAAAGAGGTTCATCCGATTATGTATGTTATGGGTGTTTTATTCGTACTATATTTCATCTACGTTCGTAAATAAAAGGGGTTTTTGAAAGGTCTAGACTTAAGGGGGTCTAGACCTTTTTTGCGTCTTCAGAAAATCTTAAGGATTTCCGAGCGTTTTTCTTCAGAAGTTTTCCTATAATAGAAGTTAGGGATTAAAAAAGTGATGGGGGAGATATTGTGGCAAATGAAACAATACTTGTCGTAGATGATGAAAAAGAAATTAGGAATCTTATTAAAATCTATTTAAAGAATGAAGGATATAAAGTATTGCAAGCAGGGGACGGCGAAGAAGGATTACGTTTACTAGAAGAAAACGAAGTACATCTAGTCGTATTAGATATTATGATGCCGAAAGTAGACGGCATTCATATGTGTATGAAGGTAAGGGAAGAAAAAGAAATGCCAATTATTATGCTTTCCGCGAAAACGCAAGATATGGATAAGATTTTAGGGTTAACAACGGGTGCAGATGATTACGTAACGAAACCATTTAATCCGTTAGAGTTAATCGCAAGGATAAAATCTCAGTTACGCCGTTATATGAAAATGAATGGTTTTTCTATTCAAAATGAGGACGAGTTAGAAATTGGAGAGATGAAAATCAACATCTCGACCCATAAAGTTATTGTAGAGGGAGAAGAAGTGAAGTTGACCCCGAGGGAATTTTCAATTCTAGAATTACTAGCCCGTAATCCGGGAATGGTCTTTAGTGCAGAGCAAATTTATGAAAAGGTTTGGAATGAACGATCTTTCCAGTCTGATAATACTGTAATGGTGCATATTCGGAAAGTACGTGAAAAGATTGAAGAGAATCCAAGGAAGCCTAGATATATAAAAACAGTATGGGGAGTGGGGTATAAGATTGAAAAAGATATTTAATCCATTTACTTATGTTAGGAAATTTCGAGAGTTAATCGGAAAGCTAGTGAAGAGTGTGAAACGGAGTGTGCGGATTCAACTTATTACTGCGTTCACTGCTTGTGCGTTATTAGGGATTTTGTCAGCGAAGGCAGCAGCGCCATTTTTTGAGAATGCGAATCGAGAGGCGACGATCGATTATCGGACTGGTATGGAACAAATTAACCAACAAGCACAAAGTGTGGCAAATAGTTCAGTTCATGAAAATAAATTAGAAGCTATATCAAGTATGATTGAAATAGAGAATCAAAATTTAGAACGAGACTCTAGAGCTTTAAAAGTATTGGTTACTGACGAGAGTGGTAAAGTTTTATATAAAACGAAGCAGGCACAAGAAGAACAAATTGATTTGCATAATACAATTCGTAATGCATCATCGTTTGCGATTAATTATATGAATGGTAGAAAAGAATTTGAAAGTACGAGAAAAGAATTTATAGCCTTTGCGCCTATTACAATAGAAGATAAGAATTTATACATGTTTGTTAGTGGGATTCCAGAAGGTGAAGTAATATATGATACGCAAGAAGGACCATTCCCATTTTTAATTGGTGTACTCGTATTCATTTTTTCTTTCTTCTATATAACAAAGAGAAAGATGAAGCAAATTGAAGCGATGGCAGAAGGTGTAAAGGAAATAGAAAAAGGTAATTTAGCGTACCGTATTGAGAAGAAAGGTGAAGACGAGATTGCGTCTTTAACTGAGAATATTAATAATATGGCAGAAGAGCTTATGAATAATATAGAAAAGGAACGTAAATTAGAGAAGCAAAAGAACGAACTTATTACGAATGTATCTCACGATTTACGTACACCACTTACTTCTATTATGGGTTACTTACGATTACTTCGAGATTCTAAATATGAAAATAAAGAACAACATGATGAGTATACGAGAATTGCTTTTGCGAAGTCGGAGCAGTTAAAGAATTTAATAGAAGATTTATTTGAGTATACGAAGTTAACAAATGAGCAAGTTATATTAGAAAAACAAGAGGTTTGTATAAATGAGTTACTCGAGCAATTAATAGAAGAGTTAGTACCGCAAGCAGAAGAGCATGGGCTTACGTTCGTTAAGAAGTTTCCTGAGGAACGTGCCTATGCAGCGATTGATTCGGAAAAGATGGTTCGTGTATTTGATAATTTATTAATGAACGCGATTAAGTATAGTAAAGATGATGGGGAGATAAAAGTTTCTCTTCAAAGGCAGCGCCGGGATATACAAATTGTAATTGCGAATCATAGTGAAGCGTTTACGAGAGAAGAGTTAGCGAGTTTGTTTGAACGTTTTTATAAGAAAGATCAATCTAGAAGTAGAGTAACAGAAGGATCGGGCCTTGGATTGGCGATTGCGAAAAGTATTGTTGAATTACAAGGGGGTAGTATTCGAGCTGAATATGAGGATGGTGTTATTCAGTTTATCGTCTCGTTGCCAATTATAGAAAGATAATAAACGAATAGAATGGTATATGATAAAAAGGCTTATTTTAAAAGAAATAAGCCTTTTTATATTTTTTTAGAAAAATATATTGACGATTAGAGATTAGAGGTGTAATATTATACGAGTCGCCGATGACAACAACGTCGAAAGCGACAAACGAAATGAAAAACTTAGTTGACATTAACTAACGAAGATGTTAACATAAGGAAGTCGCAAATGAGCGACCAAGTAGTTCTTTGAAAACTGAACGAAACAAACAACGTGAAACGTCAATTTTTATTTTAGATGCTAGACAAA
>NZ_JAKUFF010000091.1:0-15405 GCF_022663305.1 Bacillus cereus group sp. BfR-BA-01408
ATAATGAAGTGAGGAGAAATGTACATGTTTCGATTTATGAAATCACCAATCGGTATAGCTGTTGGGGTAGCAGCAGTTATATTGGCGTCACCGAAAGCGAGAACGGGGTTAAGAAAATTAGCGGTAAAAACAGTATCTGCTTTTCTCGGTGCAAAAGAACAAATGAAAAGTGCTGGTTCAGAAATGGAAGAAGCGCTGCCGAAAGTTAAAGAAGCGGCACGAAAAGCGGCGGTAAAAACAGTATCACCGATTATCGGAGCGGTAGAAGCAGTGCCGATTACAATTTCTAAATTCCAGGAAAAATGGGCATCTCGTGTAAATGCATATCATTCGAATGAGAGTGTAGATTATGAAAGCCTACCTGTTACTCCTTAAATAGTAAGTGATGTTATTTCATTTACAAGAATAAGGAGGATGATGATGCAGAGTAAATCATTGAAAACGAGATTTATACGATCGTTACCTGGAAGAATTCGAATTGAAATATATAAACTGAAATACAATACAAATATGGCGAACTTGATAGTAGAACGTTTTCGTGACGTGGAAGGTATTTATCAAGTAAGTCCCTCTATTTCTACGGGAAGAGCCCTTATTACTTACGATATCAACAAGACCTCTCTACATACAATTTGTGAAATAATTAAACTCCTAGAAGAACAAATTACAAAAAATAATAACCTTAATAATATGGAAGAAACGAAGAAAGTAGAAGATTCTTCATCTAGTGTAATTTCTTACGAGAAAAAAGGTGAAGGTGTCCCGTTACCGTTAGCGCTTTCTGTCGCTGGATTAGGTGCATTTGGTATAAAGCAATTATTTATGGGAAGGTCAGCTTTAGCTAGAAGTCCAGGGCTTTTTTATGTATCGGGTGCTTTATCCGTTGTAACAGGATATCCGTTTCTTAAACGAGGATTCAAAAAAATGGTTGCTAGCAAAAAAGTGAATTCTGATTTAGTGCTTGGCATAGGAACGCTAGCGCTAGCACTTGCGCGAGAAAATATTATCGTATTAGCGGGACTTAGTCTATTAAACTATTTAAATTGGAAGCGTAGTCAGGCGAATATAAATGAAGAAACAGATTCGTACAAAGAAAGGATTTTATCCCCGGAGATTAAAGCATACAGTGAAAGACAATCGAAATGGGGTATGCTTTTTGGCGGAGCAACATGGGCATTTACGAGAAATCCGTTACGCGGAATGGCGGTTTTATTAGCTGCGAATCCAAAACCTGCTGTTTCATCTGCTGAGTATGCGTGGCGACAAGGGGATCTCGTTGCGCGAGAAAGAGGATACGTTATTCCAAATGAAGGGTCATTATCTCAATTGTCTCGAACGAGAACGGTCGTATTTGACGATGTGTCTCGTATATTCCGTAATGAAGAAGCGGAGATTAGCTGCGTTTCAGAAGATGAAGGGCAAGTTTTGTGCACGGCAGCTTCGTTACTAGAGAAAAGTGAGCATGATTGGAAAGATGAGGTTGTGCAACGAGCGAAGCAAACAAGAAGAACGTTAAGGAAAGCTTTTGAAGTTGAAGCTGATGATGAAGGGATAAAAGGTGAAATACAAGGTATGCCATCTTTTGTCGGTAGTAAAGAATTTGCAGAACGAAATGGTGTAGATATAAGCCTATATGAGTTAGAAGCGAAGAGACTAAGCAAAGAAGGATTTAACATTCAGTTTGTAGCAAAGGGTCAAAAATGCCTCGGATTGTTAGTTGGATCAAAAATAACAATTGTTCCTGAGTTTGCACATATCTTTCATAAGTTAAACGAAAATAAATGGGCAATAGCTGTTATGGGAAATAGTTTAAATATAAATGAGGATGTTCTTACGCAATACGGTATAGATACAAGCTGGCGACATAGCGATGTTGTAGAACGTGTAGAGTGTATCCGTTTGAATGGGGAAGAAGTGTTATTTGTATGTGAGGAAAAGATTGAATTTCCGTCAGTAGCTCACTATGAAATGAAAAATATTTTCCAATCAATAGCGTATGCAAAACGAATAGATATGCTAGTGAAGGAACATTTTCGAGTAGCAAAAATGTGGAATATTGCTGGAGAGATGTTGGCTGTTTGGTCTATATTTACTGCACCTGTCATCGCTTTAATGGCGAATGCTCTATCTTTAACATTTTTATCTAGAGCGAAGCGGGTGAGTGAGAAGATTTTTTCTAATAAAGAGATAGTAAATAAGAACGACTCGTCAGTGAGAGAGCCTTCTACTAAATGGTATACACTCTCGCAAGAAGATGTAATAAATGATTTACAAGTGGAGAAACAGCGAGGATTAAGTGAGCAAGAAGTGCAAGTGCGACAAGAAAAGTATGGGGTGAATACAATTGAACCGAAGCAGTCTGTTCCTTGGATTGTTTCATTTATGGGCCAATTTAAAGAGTTTACATCGCTTATTTTACTTGGAGCAGCTGGATTGTCTGTATTATCAGGCGGTGTGTTTGACGGATTAGCAATGGGCATAATCCTCGTTGTCAATGCGGTAATTGGAACTCTTCAAGAGCGGAAGGCCGAAAAAGTAGTGGAAGCTTTAAATCAATTCCGTGTGCCGAATTGTATAGTACTTCGAGAAGGGGAAGAAGTAGAAATAGCAAGTAGTGAGCTTGTTCCCGGTGATATTGTTTGCCTGCAGGCTGGAGACCGTGTACCTGCTGATCTTCGTACTATACATTCTTGGAATTTGGAAGTGAATGAAGCAATGTTAACAGGGGAGTCTCTACCTGTTGAGAAGAAAGTGGATGCTATAGGAGAAAAATGTTCGTTAGCGGAGCGGAATAATATGCTCTTTATGGGTACGTCTGTAACGCGCGGTAAGGCGAAAGCTATAGTAGTGGAAACAGGGATGAATACAGAAATGGGCTATATGATTTCCTTGATGAAAGGAGAAGAAACAGAACCTACACCACTCCAGCAAAAGGTGACGTCTATTAGTAAAACGTTTATTAAAGGGGCTTTTGTAGCTGGTGGTATTGTACTTGTAGCGGGGTTACTACGTGGTTTACCAATTACGCAAATGATTACAACATCGGTTGCTCTTACAGCATCAGCTGTTCCAGAAGGTTTGCCGATTATGATTACAATCGCTTTAAGCGCAGGGATATTCCGTATGCAGAAGCAAAATGCGCTCGTTCGGAAGCTTTCCAGTTTAGAAACGTTGGGTAGAACAACGGTTATTTGCTCTGATAAAACAGGTACTCTTACGAAGAACGAAATGACGGTTAAAGTGATCGCTACGCCAAATCGTGTATGGAGTGTATCTGGTGACGGATATGAACCAGTTGGTAAGATTTCGGATGTAACGTCATCTAAAGTCGCTGCTGCTGTAGAGATGGAAGTAGAAGAAGTGACTTATCATGAAAGTGAAAATACACCATTAGAACATCCAGATTTAGTTCGCGTTCTGCAAATTAGTGTTCTTTGTAATAATAGTAAATTAGAACAAGAGGAGGATCAGTGGATTGTGAAAGGTGACCCGACTGAAGGAGCTTTGTTAAGTTTGGCCTCTAAAGTGGGGGTGTCACATGAAGATATGAAATCATTTGAACGACATCATGAAGAACCGTTTGACTCTGAGACGAAAATTATGAGTGTCGTTTGTAAGGAAAATGAATCAATCTATAAGTTTTCGAAAGGGTCTGTAGAGGCGATTCTTACTAGATGTAAATGGTATCAACATAATGGCGAAATCTATCCGTTATGTGATGAGGAAAAAGAAGTGATTTTACAACAAAATGAAGGTTTTGCAGAACAGGCGCTGCGAGTATTAGCGTTTGCGTATAGTAATGGTGAAAATGATGACCTTATTTTTGTTGGATTAGTTGGTATGATTGATCCGCCGAAACCTGAAGTGGAAGAGAGTATTCGTGAAGCGATTGAACTTGGTGTAAAACCAGTCATGATTACTGGGGATCATCCGACTACGGCGATCTCTATTGCGAAGCAGACTGGCATTTGGAATCGTGATGATCGTGTTTTAACAGGGATAGAAATTGATAATTTAACAGATGAAGAGTTGGAAAATATCGTGAAAAACACGTCTGTGTTTGCGCGAGTAACACCAGCCCATAAATTACGCATAGTAACTGCATATCAAGCTGACGGTCAAATTGTTGCGATGACTGGAGATGGTGTGAATGATACGCCTGCTATAAAGAAAGCGAACATCGGTATTGCAATGGGGCAAACGGGAACAGAAGTAACGAAAGAGGCTGCCGATCTTATATTGAAAAAAGATCATTTCGGTTCCATTGTGGAAGGGGTAAAAGAAGGTAGAACGATCATTGGTAATATTCGAAAAGCGGTTGGGTGTTTATTAACGGGAAATTTAGCTGAAGTATTAGTGACAAGTGCAGCGGTTATTGCAGGAATGCCCATTCCGTTAGTGCCAATTCAAATTTTATTAATGAATCTTATTACAGATGCTTTACCAGCGATGATTTTAGCTGTAAATCCTGGAAACAAAACGAAGCAAACGAAACGTCAAGATATTGTTGATAAAGAGCTATACAAAAAGGTTGTAACGCGAGGCATACTGCTTGGAGCGGGTTCACTTGCTTTATTCGGTATGAGCTTAGCGGCTGGCGTGCCTCTTGCGGTAGCGCAAACATCAGCATTTGCTGCATTAGTTGCAGGTCAACTTATTCAAACATTTTCTTGGAGACAAGAAGGGTCAGATGAAACGATGCGTGATTGGTCAAAAGATCGTTTCTTTGTAACAGCATTAGGAACGTCTTGGCTTGTATTATTATCAACTATATATGTTCCGCCGTTTGCTCGTATATTCCATACCGTTCCATTGACATTTATGCAATGGGTACCTGTTCTTCTTGTAGCGGGCACAGTATCTCAAATTTCAAAACCTATTATTAATTTAGTTTCATATAAGAATGATGATTCGAAAAAATTGGCAGTTAATGAACTAGCATTATTAAAAACAGTGTAAAGGAGTAATGAAGATGATACGAAAAATTGTTATTGGGTCTACTTTAGCGTTAGCGAGTGCCGCTTTATTACCTGTTGTAAGAAATACACTTCGTCCACTTGCTGAATCAGGTACAAAAGTTGTGAAATCTACTTTTGAAACAATTAAAGAAGAAGTAGAAGATATTATTGTAGAAGCGAAAATGGATAGAATGCAAAAACAATTTGAGAAAGAACTTTCTTATGTTGAAGATGATTATGCTGAAGAGCAAGAGGTAATAGAAGCGGCTGCAAAGGTTGAGGAAAAGGAGGAAGTAAGAAATGACGCATAAAGTTGTTGAACAAAATGTAGATTACCATTTAGAAAAAGCGTTAGAGCATTTTGAACGGGCGTTAGACTTGAGTGTAAAGGTAGCATCAGAAAATAAAGAGATGCAAAAAGAGATTGCTACTAAAATGGGGTCTTTTACAGGAGAAATTTTTCGATCTGTTCGTGAAAAAGGAAAGGTGAATCGCATGAATATAATGAAGTGGTTCACGCTACCACGTTTGTAAACAGGGCCGTTAATTGGAAGGGATATAGGGAGTTTTGTCTCCCTTATCCATATTCCGTACTATGTATGTCACGTTAGTTTCCGGAATGTTCAACAATATGAAGGGGTGAACGAAATGGCAGCGTGGATAATGGTATTGGCATTAACATTTTCATCAAGTATCGATAACTTAGGAGTAGGAATTTCTTACGGCATTCGAAATATAAAAATTAGTCATCTATCAAACTTTATTATTTCGATAATTTGTTTTTTATTTAGTGTAGTAGGAATATATTTTGGCTTATGGCTGTCAAAAATTTTACCTGGGATTATGCCTGTTGTAATCGGTTCGTTCTTATTAGTGATAATTGGTCTCCGAATTATTTTACTAGCAATTCCTCGTAAAGTTCCGGTGCAAGAGACTGAGGGAGAAATGGCAAGTACAGAAATAAATGGTTTAACGAAAAATATCGGTAAATCTGGTGAAATCGGTTTTGTAGAATCTATTTTTCTTGGAATTGGTTTGTCTGCGAATGCACTAACGAATGGTTTAGGCGCAGGATTATTTGGTTTGAATCCAATTGCGATTTGTATTGCAGCCGCGGTTGGTAGTTTTATTACAGTATGGGGCGGAGTTGCGTTAGGGAGAAAGATTGCTCACGTTCGTATCGGTAAGTTCACTTTAGGTCAGTTTGGTACATTGATTAGTGGAACATTATTATTAGTTATTGCGTTTGCTGCATTTTTTGATTAATTCATAGAAGGTGAGTGAAATTGAGATTACTGTATAAAAGGCTAAAGTACTCGGAGTTAGAGTCGGAGTTGCAGTTAGTAGAAAGTGTTTTAACTTCAGGGTACTTTATTTTATTAGATTTATTCTTTGTATCTTTCTTATTGATGATACTAACCTTTTCTCTACATCATTCATTTTTTATGGCCATCGTCATATTCGTGAGTTCTTATATAATTTGCGGTAGTGTATTTGTATTATTGCGGAAATGGTTAAAATGATTTTAAAAAGCTATCTTGAATAGAAGATAGCTTTTTTGTTTGTAAAATGTAAACATATAAAGGGACTTCTACCTTGTAAATGGTCAGAAAAATTTGTTAATATAAAATGTATAGTGATGTAGTTATTTTTTATATAATAACTATGGTTATTCTCGTGAATAAAGGGGAATGAGATATGTCTCAAGATAATGAAAAAAGTAATCTTGGATTGTTGTTGAAAAAATTACTTAAGGAAAAGTCTTTATCGATGCGAAAACTTAGTGCGCTCACTAATATTGATACCGCTACAATTTCAATGATTATAAATGGTAAGCGAAAGGCGAATCCGAAGCATTTGCAAAAGTTCGCAGAGAGCCTTGATGTTCCGGTAGGTGATTTGTTTGTAGCGGCAGGTTATTCTATTGACACGAAACAGGAGGAGCAATCTGATATTCACGTTTCCATTAATAATATTGAACACTTACTTGAATCTGCTCAGCTATATGATCAAAAGTTTAGTATATCAAATGTAGAGCAGCAGTTAGCGAATTATGAACAATATTCGCAAACAGAAGAAGGGAAAGAAACAATTGAAAAGGGGTTTCTTGAAAAGATTCAAAAGGTAAGCAGTATCGGCCCATTTATTAATGATTTGAAAGAATTGTACGAGAGATTTTCGAAGAAGAAAGGAACGACTGCAGAACTTGCTTTAATGGGAAGTGCGCTCATTTACTTTATATTATCGGTCGATGTAATCCCGGATTATATATTTCCAATCGGCTATTTAGATGATGCGGTTGCGGTACAACTCGTTTTAAATGCACTAATGAAAAGATAAGATGTTTATATGAATAGATAGATAAAGATATTTATATACCAATAGTTTGGGATAATTGTATCGTTATGAATATACGAAAAAGGTGTACCCCGTGTTAGAACGGAGTACACCTTTTTCGTTTTAATTAGCCGATTTTTCTACATACTCATAAGCTTTCTCCCCATGCATTGAAATATCAAGTCCCATATGTTCCTCGTGCTCATCTACCCGGACAGGGAGGAAGAAGTTAATTGCTTTAATAATCGCGTACGTCATTATAATTGTGAACGCATATGTTGCACCGATTGCTACAAGTTGTTTAAACAGCAACGCGGCGTTTCCGTAAAATAATCCGTTAGCGCCATCGCTGTTTACGGTAGTAGTTGCAAATAGTCCTGTCGCAATGCCGCCCCAAGTTCCGCCGATGCCGTGACATCCAAATGCATCGAGTGTATCGTCGTATCCGAATTTTGTTTTTAAGAAAAAGACCGCTCCGAAGCATAATACGCCGCCAATTGCTCCGATAAGAAGAGCTGAGAAAGGTGTAACGAACCCGCAAGCTGGTGTAATAGCGACTAGACCGGAAACGGCGCCACAAGCAGCTCCCATCGCGGTCGGTTTTGATTGGAAGAACCACTCTGAAAGCATCCAAGTTAATGCGGAGGCAGCGGCAGCTATATTTGTATTAATAAATGCAGTTAAAGCTACATCATTTAAAGATAATGCGCTTCCGACGTTAAAACCGAACCAGCCGAACCATAGCAGCCCAGCGCCTAACATCGTAAATGGTAAATGATGAGGAGACGAACCGTTTATGTTTTTTCGTTTTCCAAGGAAAATAGCTAATACGAGGCCAGCCACGCCAGATGTAATATGAACGACATTACCGCCAGCGAAGTCTAATGCGCCAAGTTCTCTTAGCCATCCGCCAACGCCCCATACCCAATGAGCGACAGGATTGTAAACGATTGTGGTCCATAGAAGGATGAAAATAAGGAAAGCTGAAAATCGCATTCTTTCGGCAAATGCTCCTGAAATTAGAGCGGGGGTTAGAATAGCAAACATGAGTTGAAACATCATAAATAAATTGTGAGGAATAGTAGATGAGTAGTCTGGATTTGGTGCGTAGGTAACTCCGTTTAAACCGAACCAATCGAATGTGCCGATAAGTCCGTGCCAATTGGGTCCGAATGATAAAGAATAACCAATTACAATCCATTGAATCGAAACGATAGCCATTGCGCTATAACTATGCATTGTTGTACTGAGTACGTTTTTACTGCGAACCATACCTCCATAAAAAAGTGCTAATCCTGGTGTCATTAACATGACCATTACTGTCGCTACAAACATAAAAACCGTATCTCCTGTATTCATTCTCTCTCCTCCTATAATGTTAGAAAAAATAACATCTATTTGTTATGTTTCATATCATATTCGAAATAAAAAGAAAAATCAACTAAAAATTCAGAAAACTTTATATGTAATGTTAGAAAATCTAACGTGGAGTAATTTAATAAGAATGAAATCAACGTATGCGATTCGTTTTGATAATTGGTATAATATTCTTACAATTAAAATACATGGGGGATGCGTGTGGGGAAAATACATACTAGGAAACTATTCATTTGTTTTTGTTTAGCTGTCGTTTTGTTTGTACCAATACATACATTTGCAGACGAAAAAAGAGAGTGGCGAGACGAAGTTATATATTCCATTATGATTGATCGTTTTAATAATGGGGAACCGAAAAATGACAAACAGTTAGAAGTTGGCAATTTAGAAGGATATCAGGGCGGAGATATAAGAGGTATTATAAAAAGACTGGATTACATAAAAGAAATGGGATTTACTACTGTTATGCTTTCGCCGCTTTTTGAAAGTGTAAAATACGATGGGTTAGACGTGCGCAATTTTCAGAAGGTAAATGAACATTTCGGAACAGAAAATGATGTGAAAGAACTTGTGCAAGAAGCTCATGCAAAAGGAATGAAAGTTGTATTTCAATTTCCACTTGGAGAAAACGAACAACAAGTAATTGACTCGATGAAATGGTGGATCAAAGAAGTTGATTTAGATGCAAGTTATGTAATACATAGTGAAAAAAAGTCGCCTGCTTTTTGGGATGATGTGCAAAAAGATATGCAAGTGATAAAGAAAGATTTTCGAGTTATGACAAAAGAAGATAGTGAATACAACGAAAAAATAGTAGATGCGTTTTCCAAAGCGGACGTATCGGTGAAACCTTTATATGATGTGAGTAAAAAAGACGGAGCAGCCGCTACATTTTTAGATAATCAAGATACAAAAAGATTTGCTCGTATTGCAAAAGAGAATATGAATTATCCACCATCTCGTTTGAAACTAGCTCTTACATATTTATTAACAACACCAGGTATTCCGAATTTTTATTACGGAACTGAAATTGCATTGGATGGAGGAGGTACGCCAGATAATAGACGATTAATGGACTTCAAATCAGATGAAAAGTTTATGCAACACATAACGAAACTTGGTGAGCTTAGACAAGCGAGACCATCTTTACGCCGCGGTACGTTTGAGCTTCTATACGATAAAGATGGAATGAGTGTACTAAAGAGAAAGTATAAAGATGAAGTCACATTAGTAGCGATTAATAATACGAAAGAGACGCAAAAAGTTGCTTTACCTGCAAATACGATTGGTGAAAAACAAGAGTTAAGAGGATTGTTAGAAGATGAAATTATACGAGAAGAAAATGGAAAGTTTTATCTCGTTTTAAAGCGTGAAGAATCAAATGTGTATAAAGTTAATAGAGAAACAGGTGTGAATTGGTTATTTATCTCCTTAATAGTTGGTGTGAACGTATTATTTATTACTTTTTTAATTGCGGTTAAAAAGAGACGGAAATAAGTAACGATTTTCTTTAGTATCTCGTCTTCAGTTTAAGGTAAGGCGTTGCTCTTAATAAGTATAGGGGATCAGGTTAAAGAGAAGACTTTCTCCTTAACCTGTTTTTCTGCGAAGTAAGACTCGCGCCTCGAAATGCATCTGAGCAAAGAAGTGAAAAGAACAATAGAAGAAACAATAATTGCAACTATACTAATTTTACATTACATTAAAAGATGAAAAATAATTTTATACTCATTAAGGGTTATATTTGAGGAGCGAAAATGGAATTTTACGATTTGGGTATTACCATTAAAGAACTTAGAATTAAAAAAAATATATCACAATCCGAATTGTGTCATGGAATATGTTCACAAAGTCAAATTAGCAAGATTGAAAAAGGTGTGATTTATCCATCTAGCATATTGTTATATCAATTATCAGAAAGGCTTGGTATTGATCCAAATAATATATTTGCACTAACTCAAAACAAAAAATTAAAATATATAGAAAATGTAAAATGTGTAATGAAAGACTGCATAAGACAACATCAATATAAAGAGCTTTATGAAATAGTAACAAAAGAAAAAAACTTAAATAATTTTCGAATGAAAGAAGATAAACAATTTCTAATATGGCATGAAGCAATTGCTATATATCGTGTGAATAACTCAATAAAAACAGCTTTAACTCTTTTGAATAATGCATTAAAAATAACTGTAACGAATATTGATTTTTTAACAGAGAGAGAAATAGATATTATGCAGACAATGGCTATATTTCATGCAGAAAATAAAGAATATAAAGAGAGTATTAATATATTAAAAAGATGTTTAAATAATTTTGATAAGTTAGATTTTCCTAGAGATAAAGAAATTAAATTAAAAATTATTTATAATTTAGCAAAATGTTTAAATTACACATATCAATACGAAGAAGCAAAAAAATACATTGATAAGGGTATCAAATTAGCTATTAATCTAAATACTTTATACTTATTGGGTGAACTATACTATGAAAAAGGTTCGAATTTATTAAAGCTTGAACAATCTAATAAAGAAGAAGTTGCTGATAACATGAAAACAGCGTTATTTATATTTGAATTAACAAAAAACGAAAAAAAATTACAAATAATTAAAGAAGGGTATTTCGAAAAACATAATTGCTAAATAACTACTTATAGTACAATAAAACCTACAGGAAAAGTTCCTGTAGGTTTTACACTTATAAACCTCTTAATATTTTTTATAAACTTGATTCTAAAATATTATTACTTAATATGAATTTTTTAATGAAAGTTTACTTAACGTACTTTCTATTTTGAAATCTGCATCCTTATTAACACTTTATATTTCTTTTCCTTCCATATTAAAATTAAGATGGTTCAAGTAAGAGGAAGGCAACTTAAAGTGTTTTTTTATGAGCTTTATCATCAACTATTTAGTGTTTCTTTAAATTATTACATAACGTAGTTTTTTTGTACCAAGCTTTGTGAATGCAATTAGATTTATCATTTAGTGTAGTTACATTATTAGAACATCCTGTCATATGTAGAGAGAGTATAGCCAATAAAAAACATAATATTAACTTCTTCAAATAACCACTTCTAACTCTTTTATAATTAACTTTTTTTACGGAATAAGATTCCTTATTAATTTTACATTACATTGAAGGGTGGAAAATATTCTTATACTCATAAATTGTTACGCTTGAGTAGGAGAGGGATTTTGGTTTGGGATTCAATTGATAAAGAAAGTGCTTCAAGTTGAAGGGAAATGTTCTAAGGTGTCTTTTCCTTATTTTTAAAAGGTCATCCTCAATTCCATGTATAAAAAAATTCTACAATGAGACCTAGTCTAACGACGCGGTCACCTGTAAGATATTCGCATGAATAAACAATGTTCGCTCAGCAATTTTCACCGCAAATACCTTCTTGTCCTCGTCATATTGTTTCTACCCGCTAAAAAGAAAAACATCCTCTATGCAGAGGATGTTTTTCTTTTTAGCGGTAGTTAATAAATTGTACGTCAATTGGTAAATCAGCGCTACGAACTGCTGCGATAACTGCTTGTAAGTCATCACGGCTTTTCGCTGTAACACGTACTTGATCATCTTGTACTTGTGTTTTTACTTTTAATTTCATTTCTTTAATGATATTGTTAATTTTTTTTGCGTTATCTTTATCGATACCTTGTTGAAGTGTTGCGCGTTGGCGAACAGTGTTACCAGCCGCCGCTTCAACTTTTCCGTAATCTAAGTTCTTAATTGGAACGTTACGTTTTACGAGTTTAGAAATAAGAACGTCTTTTACTTGCTCTAATTTGAACTCATCGTCAGAAGTTAAAACAAGTACTTCTTTCTCAAGTTTAATATCACTTTTACTTCCTTTAAAGTCATATCGGTTTTGGATTTCTTTTAATGCAGTATTAATTGCGTTTGTTACTTCAGGTAATTCTACTTTCGAAACGATGTCAAAAGAACTATCTTTTGCCATAGTTAGCACCTCCAAATAAATTTCTAATCTTTTTATGTACTGTACACATACTAAAGTATAGCTGAAAACGAGCTTAGACTTAAGTGTTTTCATGCTTATAATGATGTAACCTCATTTTATTATAGTGAATTTTGGGCAGTTGGACAAATAAAGAGAAAATCGTGTTATAATTAACTTTTGTTTGGAATGATAAAAATATAAAAAGTTAAAAAGTTCATTTTATATATATAGAAGGGAATTAAAAAATATGTATTTACAAATAGGATCGATTGAACAGGTAACTGTTTTACGCGAAACGGAAATCGGATATATGGTTGGGAATGAAGAAGAAGAAATTTTCCTACATAAAAATGAAGTAGCTGGAGAAATTGAAGAAGGCGATACGATTGATGTATTCTTATATCTTGATCACCAAAATCGTATTTCGGCAACAATGAAGGAACCAATTATTACAACGTATGATTGGAACTGGGTAAAGGTTGTAGAAGTTATTCCTAGTCTAGGTGTGTTTGTTGATATTGGTGTATCAAAAGATATACTAATTCCAGCTGATGAATTCCCAATTTATATGCCAGTATGGCCAGAAGTTGGAGACGAATTATATTGTACGTTAAAATTAACGAATCGTGATCGTTTAATTGCTCTTCCAGCAAGAGATAGTGATATGCAAGAAATCGTTGTAGATGCGACACCATCTATGCGTAATAAAAATGTAAACGGACGTGTGTATCGTTCACTTCAAGTTGGTTCGTTCGTATTAACAGATGAGCATTTCCGTGCATTTTTACATCATACAGAAAGAAAAGAGCAAGTTCGCATCGGTCAGCGTGTAACGGGACGAATTATTGATGTAAAAGATGACGGTACAATTAACATCTCTCTTCTTCCTCGTAAGGAAGAAGGAATGGAAGATGATGCTGCAGTGATTTATGCATATATGGAAGAACGAGGCGGAGCAATGCCGTTTTGGGATAAGAGCTATCCAGAAGACATTAAAGAACGTTTCAATATGAGTAAAGCTGCATTTAAGCGTGCACTTGGTAAGTTGATGAAAGAAGAAAAGGTTTACCAAGAAGAAGGTTGGACGTACTTTAAGAAATAAAGGAAATGGAAAAGACCTATTTTCTCTAGTTGGCTAGGGAATAGGTCTTTTTTTGTTTTTCTGTTTTCTGCAAGATATGACAAATTAATTAAATATTCTCTCTATTATTGTTAATATTTAAAATGTTAGGGGATTATTTTTTGAAGGGGTGAATATATGGGGAAGAAAAAAGTGAAAAAACGATGGTATAGGTACTTAATACAACTGATGGTAGTTGCATTAATTGTTACCTCCATACCACTCAATGGATTGGCGGAAACGGCACCACCGTTTACACCATCTCCAAATTCAGAACAAAGTCCGGAAGTGGAAAAGAAAGAAGAAAAGGAATTACCAGATCCACATCCAGATCAATTAAAGAAGGATAAGACTAAAGCACAGGCGAGTCCGACTGAGATTGTAGAAGAAAGAACGGAAACAGAGAAAGTTTTCGATAATAATGATGGTACGTATACGAAAAAGGTATATACGGAACCGATTCATATTGAAAAGAATGGAAAGTTAGAAGAGGTTTCACCGAAATTAGTAGAAGCACCTAACGCAAAAATTGTAACGGAAAATACAACTTTAGAACCAGAGTTCGAGAAAACAACACAAGATGGAAAGTACGTTCAATTTAAAGTAAAAGATCATACCATTCAGTACAAATTAATGAGTGCAAATGGTGAAAAAGGTGCAGTGAAGCCATCACCGGTCACTGCGACACATGAAAATAATACAGTATGGTATAAAGGGATCTTCCCAAATATTGATTTAAAGAGCACGACGTTTAACGAAAATGTAAAAGAAGATTTTGTCTTACGTGAATATACAGGACATCATATTTTTACGTTTGCATTAGAAACAGATTTAACACCGAGCTTACAGGAAGATGGTTCAATCGACTTCCAAAATGAGAAAAAAGAAAAAGTATTCACATTACCGAAACCGTATATGAATGATTCAAATGTGGATCAACAATCAGGTGAGGCTGTAACGTCAGATGCGGTTCGTTACAATATTGAGAAGAAAGATGAAAAAACATATACATTAACTGTTACTGCAGACCCGCAGTGGTTACAAGCACCAGAGCGAAAATATCCAGTATATGTGGATCCTTCAATTGAGGTTGATGACTTTGAAAATGCTTATGCTTCAAGTGCGTATCCAACTGTCAATTATTCAGGAGGAAAGCTCTGGGATGCTGGCCAAAATGCTTATACATTAAAAGTTGGTTATTATGACGGAGCGTCTGGGACAAACTTTTCATTTATTAAGCCAAACGTTTCAGATTTAAAAGGTGCAAAGATTGAAAGCGCCACATTTCATGCCTATGCAGTTTGGCATTATTATGGAAATCAACCAAATGGTGTATGGCTAGATGAAGTAACAGGTGGATGGAATGTTGGTGGTGTGAACTGGAATAATAAGCCAGGTTCTAACAACATTGCACAAACTGATGTGGGACGCGGAAAATGGGCCCAGTTCAATGTAACGAATACAGTGAAAGCATGGGTAGATGGCGCGAGACCAAACAACGGTTTTAAACTACATGCAAATGGAAACGGGCAAAGCCATTGGAAAAAGTTTATTGCAGCTGAAAACGGAGCAAATGCACCGTACTTAGAAGTAAAATATTCTTACGCAAAACCAAATACACCGAGAGTACAAGCTTATTCAAATGG
>NZ_JAKUFF010000092.1:0-14857 GCF_022663305.1 Bacillus cereus group sp. BfR-BA-01408
AGGATCAAACTCTCCAATAAAGTTAGTTTGTCTAGCATCTAAAATAAAAATTGACGTTTCACGTTGTTTGTTTCGTTTAGTTTTCAAAGTTCAACATCGCGTTTCAGCGACTTTTATAATTTAACATCTTGCGTTGAATCTGTCAACAACTTTTTCTTTCGTTCCTGACGACGCTTATTAATTTACCATATTAACCATTCACAAGTCAACACTTTTTAAAAAAATGCCAAAATAAATTTATCTTGGCATGATATAAAGCTTAATAACCACTAATGCAGCAACACCGGGTAGACCTAATAAACTTGTGATTGTTGCAGTACCCAAGTTAATTGGAAGATGAAAATCAAAATATGTTCCTACAACATTTACGATAAAAAGTAATGCTACTCCTAAAGTAACATGAAAGAGCGCTTTTCCTATAAAACGTAACGGCTTAGAAGAAACACCAAAAACAAGGAAAATAAAAACTAACGCAAGAATACCAACAATAATAATTGTAGAATTCATTTTTTCCTCCTTATGAATGACCTATACACATTTATTTGTATGGGACAAGACGATAAAAAAGAACGTTTATTATATAACTCCAGTCGTTTCATTTTATTCACCTTGATTCTGCTACACGTTCTTCACAAAAAACATTAATCGATCTTTCCAAACAAATAAAATAAAAAGGCCCTGCTTTTTCAGCAGAACCTTTTACCATTGCTCCATCTTTACAGGACGACGTTTTGCTTCTTTTAGCAAGAAGAAATATTTCGCCTCTGCTATTTTCAAAGAACAAAGTACATCTTGAGATGGTTCAACACTTTGTTCAACCATTCTCTTTTGACGTAACCATTCATTCTTCACCTTTTCTAACAGTACAATTAGCTTATCATCATACTCTTTACGCAATTTACCCTTTTTTTGAAAGAACATTTTTGTTTCTCCTCTTATACTTCTCTACGACCTTCTAATGCTTTCGACAGTGTCACTTCATCTGCATATTCTAAATCTCCACCAACTGGCAGACCGTGTGCAATACGAGTTACTTTAATACCTGTCGGCTTTAAGAGGCGGGATATATACATCGCTGTAGCTTCCCCTTCAATATTAGGATTTGTTGCTAATATTACTTCTTGTACTGTTTCATCGTGTAGTCGCTTTAGAAGTTGCGGGATAGTAATGTCTTCTGGTCCAATTCCCTCCATTGGAGAGATAGCACCACGTAACACATGATATACACCTTGATACTCTTTCATCTTTTCCATCGCGATTACATCTTTCGGTTCTTGCACGACACAAACAACTGATTGATCTCGATGTGAATCGTTACAAATATAACAAGGGTCACGGTCAGTAATATGCCCGCATACAGAACAATATGCTAAGTCTCGCTTCGCATTTACAAGTGCTTTTGCAAAACCTAACACATCATCTTCTTTCATATCTAATACGAAAAACGCCAATCGAACCGCTGTTTTCGGTCCGATTCCTGGCAATTTCATAAAACTATCAATTAGTTTTGATATTGGTTCTGGATAATGCATATATCAATATCCTCCTAGAACATTCCACCCGGTAAGTTTAAGCCTTTTGTAAATTTACCCATTGTAGAGTTTGAAAGTTCATCAGCTTTTTTAAGTGCATCGTTTGTTGCAGCTAACACTAAGTCTTGTAACATTTCGATATCTTCTGGATCTACAACTTCTTCTTTCACTTTTACTTCAAGAATTTGCTTATGACCATTTGCAATAACTGTGATCATACCGCCGCCAGCTGTACCTTCAACTGTTTTTTCGCCAAGTTCTTCTTGCGCCTTTGCCATTTCCTTTTGCATCTTTTGCATTTGTTTCATCATGTTATTCATATTTCCCATTCCGCCACGCATCATAATTAATTCCTCCTAATTATTATTACTCTTTTATTTCAATGAGTTCTTGCCCTACTAATTTTACAGCCTCTTCTATAAGAGGATCTTCTTTTTTCTCTGGGCTTTCTTCAGAACTTCCACCTTCACGCTGTAAAAAATCTTCACGGATTTTACCCCATTCACTTTTTGGAATGGCAATCATATTTAATCTTTTACTTAGCAATTCAAATAAAGTTTGTTCCACTGTATCCATAGCCTCTCGATTTTCGCTTGCCATTTTACAGTGAATCTCATATTGGAACGCTAAAACGTAAGTATCATCTGAAGCCGCTACCGGTTCGCTATTTTCTAATAAAACAGCAAACGCTACTTTGTTGTATGCTTTGAGTCTTCCTAACAACTCTCCCCATACAGCTTTTAATTGTTCTAAATCTTGACGCTTCGCTTGCTTTAATACTTCATTTACGCGTCCGACAGGTATCTTCATACTTCCTGTCCGTACTGGCTTTGGTGCTGCACGCGTCTCTCTGACTTCCTGCTGCACACCGGCCGGCACACCATTCTTTTTGACTTGTTCTAGCTCTTTCTCCAATTGCTGCATCCTGTTCATAATTGCTTGTAAACGATCTGCACCATTTGCTTGCATCATAAACTGTTGACACAGTTGTACCATAACAACTTCTAAGAAAATTCGCGGATGATTTGTCCACTTCATTTCCTGTTGCGCTTTACTAAGAGTATGAATGATCTCATAGATTACTTCCGGTTGCATTTCTTCACTTAACGTCCGGAATTGCTCATCAACCATCACTCGTTCCAACATATGTTCCAATTGTGGTGAAGTTTGATATAAAAGCATATCACGATAATAGTAAATGAAATCTTCCATAAAGCGTACTGGATCTTTCCCTTTACCCATCATCTCATCTATGATACGTAATGCTCTTGATACATCATTTTCACGTATACATTCTACTAAGTTGCCTAAGTATTGCTGAGAAACAGACCCTGTTACAGCTAATACATCTTCTGTCGTAACAGTCTCATCACTATAAGATATTGCCTGATCAATAAGACTGAGCGCATCACGCATACCACCTTCAGCGGCACGTGCAACAATTTGTAATGCCTCATCTTCTACTTGCGTACCTTCATTGTTCACAACTGTCGATAATCTCTCAACAATATCATTTACTGATATCTTTCGAAATTCGAAACGTTGGCAACGCGAAATAATTGTAGGCGGTATCTTATGCGGTTCTGTTGTCGCTAAAATAAAGATAACATGTCCTGGCGGTTCTTCTAACGTTTTTAAAAGCGCATTGAAGGCACCCATGGAAAGCATGTGAACTTCATCAATAATGTATACTTTATATTCTACAGCACTTGGAGCATATTTTACTTTATCTCTAATATCTCGAATTTCATCTACACCGTTATTTGAAGCCGCATCAATTTCTAATACATCTGAAATAGATCCTTGTGTAATCCCCAAACAAGAAGGACATTCATTACAAGGTTCAGCTACCGGAGCATGTTCACAGTTAATTGCTTTTGCAAACACTTTTGCAATTGTCGTTTTTCCTGTTCCCCTCGGCCCAGAAAATAAATAAGCATGTGAAACTTTCTCTTGAAGAAGGGCATTTTGCAACGTTTTTGTCACGTGCTTTTGACCGACTACATCTTCAAACTTTTGCGGTCTCCATGTTCGGTATAACGCTTGGTATGACACGAAAATACGGCCTCCCTCAAAGGTTATTATCTCATTTATTATAACCCATTCTGTTTATAGATTCCAAAAGTTATTTTCTATACAAAAAACCCACCTTAGTATTAAGGTGAGTTTTGTATACATATATAACTGCCGTGCACCTTCTGTCGATTACGTACCATAAGCGTTACTTAAGCAGTTAGCTCGGTTCAGGCACTCCTGCGGCACACGAGAAGACCCGCTTATTGCTGCTTCCTTCCGGACCTGACAAGGTTCACGGGGTCCCGTTGCGCAGGACCCAAACGTCAACACCACTTACTTAAGGCAGACCTTACAGCAACATAACCTCGAGAAGGGATTCGGCCTCGCTAGAGCGGATTGCGAGTATAGGGCACCGCTACCTCCCCGCTTAGCACGGCAAAGTTAAAACCAATATTCGGTTGCCTTCATTAAAGGCACTATCAGTATAACTTGTTTTTTTATAAAATGCAAATACGTTAATTCTCTTTACTTTTCTCTAATTTCTTAATCGCTTTTCTTTTTTTACGAAGCGCTCTAAAAAAGTTCGTTAATAGCGTACCGCACTCTTCTTCTAATACACCAGCCACTACTTCACATTGATGATTAAAGCGTTCATCCGTTAACAGATTCATCAATGTCCCTGCACATCCACCTTTCGGATCACTCGCACCATATACAACTCGCTTTACTCGTGATAAAACAATTCCACCCGCACACATCGGACAAGGCTCTAATGTTACATATAACGTCGTATCTTCTAAACGCCATGTCCCTAATTTTTTGCATGCCTCATCAATAGCTAACAACTCAGCGTGAGCTATTGATCTTTGCTCAGTCTCCCTTAAATTATGAGCAACACTAATTACTTCACCATTTAATACTATAACTGCACCAATCGGTACTTCTTGTATTGCCTCTGCTTTTTTAGCCTCTTCTATTGCTAACTGCATAAAATAAATATCTTGATCACGTTCCATAACATAGTCCTTTCATTACAAATAAAGTACACTTATTTCCATTTACTACACATGGGATAACTTTTACAAATTCAATCCACCCTAAGAAAAAAGAGAGGGGATTACATATGAAGAATACTGCCTTACTCATTATCGATATGATTAATGACTTTCAATTTTCACACGGGCCTATCCTAGCCAAAAAATGCGAAATTATAACCACTCCTATTTTACAATTAAAGAAGACAATGAAATCCTTCGGTTGTCCCATCATTTATATTAATGACCATTATCAACTTTGGAGATCTGATATTGACCAATTGATTACTCATTGTACAAATGAGTATAGTGAAAATATCATTCATAAGATCGCTCCAAATGCTGATGATTACATTTTTATTAAACCACATTACTCTGCTTTTTATGAAACACCTTTAAATTCTTTATTAGGCTATTTAAAAATAGAAAATCTAATATTAACAGGTGTCGCCGGGAATATATGTATCCTCTTTACAGCTAACGATGCTCATATGAGGAATTATACATTGTATGTACCACAGGACTGTATTGCCTCTAATGATGATCAGGATAACTTACATGCTTTAAAAATAATGGAAACCACATTAAAAGCAAATATAGTACCGTCGTTTCAAATAAAATTTGATTAATACATATATCTATTTTCCAACTTTTTATATCAAATTAACCCGCTCGCTTCCCTCTTGTGCTACAATAATTCTGTTTTGTGTTTTTAGTAGTCACGGTAAATCACTGATTGAAAGGAGGAAACAGCGTGACCGGAGTACCATTTATCACGGTTGAAGGACCAATTGGTGTTGGAAAAACTTCACTTGCGAAGGAAATTTCAACTCACATGCAACTCCACTTACTGAAAGAGATTGTTGATGAAAACCCCTTTTTAGGAAAGTTCTATGAAGACATCGACGAATGGAGTTTTCAAACAGAGATGTTCTTTCTTTGTAATAGATACAAACAATTAGAAGATATTAACATAAAGTATTTGAATCAAAGGAAGCCAGTAGTAGCGGATTATCATATATTCAAAAATGTAATTTTTGCATCCCGTACATTGAAAGATTCTCAATATGACAAGTACATGCAAATCTATCGTATCCTTACACAAGATATGCCAGTTCCAAACGTTATCGTTTATTTAACAGCTAGCCTAGAAACATTACAAAAGCGAATCGCAATGCGCGGAAGAGAATTCGAAAAAAATATGGATCCAAATTACTTACTACAGCTCACAAAAGATTACGAAACAGCAATGGATGCTTTTAAAAAGGACCATCCAGATATCCCAGTATTGAAATTTAACGGAGACGATATGGATTTTGTAAAAAATCCTGATGATTTAAACGTCATCCTATCTGCCCTTCAAAATACTCTCTTAAAGGAGTCGAAATAATAATGAATTTAAGGCAAAAATATGATATACCAAATGACGCAGTAATCACTATCGCTGGAACAGTAGGTGTCGGTAAATCCACTATGACAACTGCATTGGCTAACGCTTTAGGGTATCGCACATCATTTGAAAAGGTAGATTCTAATCCGTATTTGGACAAGTTCTATGCTGATTTCACACGCTGGAGTTTTCACTTACAAGTGTATTTTTTAGCAGAACGATTTAAAGAACAAAAAAGAATTTTTGAATACGGTGGCGGTTTTGTTCAAGATCGCTCTATCTATGAAGACACTGGCATTTTTGCAAAAATGCATCACGAAAAAGGTACAATGACGGAAACTGATTATGAAACATATAAAGGTTTATTTGACGCTATGGTCATGACTCCTTACTTCCCACATCCAGATTTATTAATTTACTTAGAAGGTTCTTTCGATGATATCGTTGATCGTATCCAAGAACGTGGACGTCCGATGGAACAGCAAACACCAATCGAGTATTGGAAAGAGATGCATGGGCGTTATGAAAACTGGATTAACAACTTTAATTCATGCCCTGTTTTACGATTAAACATTAATGAATACGATATTTTAAAAGATGGCGATTCCATTGAACCAATCATTAAAAAAATCGGTCATTTTTTAAAACAAACACGTAAACTTGTAAAATAAAAAACCCGTGCATATGCACGGGTTTTTCTATTAAATTACTTTTTCTTTGTTGGAGCAATAATTTCACTCTCAGGTTTTCCAGCGTTAATACGCTGACGAACAGTACTTGTACTAATATCGTACGCCTCAGCAATCTCTTTAACAGTCATTTCTTTCCCGTTAATTACTGCTGTTAATACTTTACCTGTACGTTTTGGAGCTGCTTCTTTCTTTCCAGCTTCTTTTTTAACTTTTTTTGGTGCCTCTACTTTTGTTGCAGTTTGCTTTACATCACAAGTGCAACCACAAAGTTTACGGAATGTATCATCGCTAATAATGCGTGATACATTTGCACCACTGTTTAAAATTCTATTGTTCTTACAGACAGGACATTGTACATAATATAAAGTTTTTCCATCTAAAGGAAACGTTTGTATAATAAGATCCATGTTGACTCCTTTCATATCTATGAAGATAATCATCGGAATATGAGTGTGTAATAAGGACAAAATCGCCTTACACCATACTTTATGATTGGTTTTAAAATAAAAACTCGTTACGTGTGGTAACGAGTTCTCCAATCTCCACTTATATGCGCTGTTGTCAATTATATCTGGAGGAGGTAGAGGGATTCGAACCCCCGCGCGACTCTCGCCGCCTGTCGGTTTTCAAGACCGATCCCTTCAGCCAGACTTGGGTATACCTCCATATTGACATCAAATATAATATCAAAAGAAAAACAGTTAGTCAACCCTACTAAAATAAATTATGAGGAAAGGAAAATTTTACTTTTCCTCTCCTACATCATAGTACTGACAACGCTCATAATTACCAATCACTCATACCGATGAATGTTTATAAATTTACTTAATAACTGTTTTTCCTCCCATATAAGGGCGAAGAACTTCTGGAATTATAATTGTACCATCTTCTTGTTGGTAGTTCTCTAAAATAGCTGCCACCGTACGTCCAATTGCAAGACCAGATCCATTTAATGTATGAACATGTTCTGGTTTGCCGTTTGGCTCACGACGGAAACGGATATTTGCACGTCTCGCTTGGAAAGCCTCGAAATTACTACAAGAAGAGATTTCACGATATGTGCCATAGCTTGGAATCCATACTTCAATATCGTATTTCTTCGCTGCCGTAAATCCTAAATCGCCTGTGCACATGCTCATAACGCGATATGGCAACTCTAATAATTGTAACACGCGTTCTGCATCATTTGTTAGTTTTTCTAACTCTTCATAAGAATCTTCTGGTTTTACAAACTTCACAAGCTCTACTTTATTGAACTGGTGCTGACGAATTAAACCACGTGTATCACGGCCAGCTGAACCTGCTTCAGAACGGAAACAAGAGCTAAATGCAGCATATCTTATAGGCAATTGTTCTTTATTTAAGATCTCATCACGGTGCATATTTGTTACAGGTACTTCAGCTGTTGGAATTAAGAAGTAGTCTTCACTTTCAATACGGAATGCATCTTCTTCAAACTTCGGAAGTTGTCCTGTCCCTGTCATGCTTGCACGGTTTACCATATACGGAGGTAATACTTCTTCATATCCATGCTCATCAGTATGAAGATCCAGCATAAAGCTAATTAAAGCACGCTCTAATCTTGCGCCAGCACCTTTGTAGAATACGAAGCGGCTTCCTGTTACTTTTCCAGCACGTTCAAAATCTAGAATTCCTAAATCTGTAGCAAGATCCCAATGTGGTTTTGGTTCAAAAGCAAATTCCTTCACTTCTCCCCAAGTGCGGGCTACTACATTATCATCCTCTGTTTCACCAACTGGAGCAGATTCGTGAGGAATATTTGGAATAGATAGCATCAATCTTTCTAGATCTTCTTCAACTGTACGAAGTTCGTTATCAAGATCTTTTACTTTTTCTCCAACTTCACGCATTTCTAAAATTAGAGCTTCTGCATCTTTCTTTTCGCGCTTCAATACAGAGATTTGTTGAGATACTTCGTTACGTTTACTTTTTAGTTCCTCTGTTTGAACAAGTAGTTCTCTTCTTCTCGTATCTAATTCTTCAAAGCGACCAAAATCAGTTAAATCTTCGCCTCTATGCTGTAACTTAGCTTTTACTTCTTCAAAATTTGTACGTAAAAATTTAATATCAAGCATTATATACTCCTCCTTTTATTTTATAAAACACAAAAAACTCCCGTCCCTATATAAAGGGACGGGAGTTAACCCGCGTTGCCACCCTAGTTGAAAGCATTACCGCTTTCCTCTCAAGTAGAAATAACGGCTCTTCACCGGGAATGTTTACTAATCATAAAGATATTCCACATTCCATTCCAGGATGGATTCACAAACTGTTTCTATCGATTTCCACCAACCATCGACTCTCTATAAGAAACGACATTTGTTACTATTTCCTATCAACACGCTTATTTTATAAAATTGTTACCATCAATTTACTATAATCTTATACAAGTTGCAAGTTACTTATACAACTTTTTTCATTTTCGCTTCTTTTACCATTTCTACAAAGTATGCTGTTACACGATGATCATCCGTTAATTCCGGATGGAAAGAAGCAGCTAAAAACGGCCCTTGCCTTACCGCTACCATTCGATCACCATGTGTAGAAAGTACCTCAACATTATCCGCTACATTTACAACATACGGGGCACGAATAAATACGCCAACAAAATCTTCTCCCACACCTTTAATAGAAAGTGCAGCTTCAAAGCTATCTTTTTGACGTCCAAACGCATTGCGCTCAACTGTAATATCCATAGCACCAATATGTGCTTCGTCATAGCCAATAAGTGTTTTTGCAAGAAGAATCATTCCTGCACATGTACCAAACATTGGTTTACCAGACTTCGCAAATGTACGAAGTGGTTCCATGAAAGCATACTTATCAATAAGACGGCGCATAGTTGTACTTTCACCGCCTGGTAAAATAAGACCATCAATCTCTTCAAGTTGTTCTATACGCTTTACAACAACAGCTTCTGCACCACTTGCTTCAACTGATTTTACATGTTCACGAACTGCACCTTGAAGACCTAGTACACCGATTTTCACCATTTTAAAGTTCTCCTTCAATTACCATCCACGCTCTTGCATGCGTTGCTCTGGTAGTAACGTTGAAATTTCGATACCTTTCATCGCATTACCTAATCCTTTAGAAAGGCTTGCAATTAACTCGTAATCCTCATAATGAGTTGTCGCTTCAACGATTGCACGTGCAAATTTCGCTGGATTCTCTGATTTAAAGATACCAGATCCAACAAATACACCATCCGCACCAAGTTGCATCATTAATGCTGCATCTGCAGGTGTTGCTACACCACCTGCTGCAAAGTTTACAACCGGCAAACGACCAAGGCGTTTAATTTCAAGTAGTACTTCATAAGGAGCACCAGTATTTTTTGCATATGTCATTAACTCATCTTCACGTAGACTTGCAACTTGACGGATTTCTGCATTGACTTGACGCATATGACGCACTGCCTCTACAATGTTTCCTGTTCCTGGTTCACCTTTTGTACGAAGCATAGATGCACCTTCTGCAATACGACGTGCAGCTTCTCCGATATCACGGCAACCACATACAAATGGAACTGTGTAATCACGTTTATTTAAATGGTATACTTCATCGGCAGGAGTTAATACTTCACTCTCATCGATATAGTCTACCCCTAATGATTCTAATACACGCGCTTCTACAAGGTGACCGATACGGCATTTTGCCATAACCGGAATTGACACAGCACCCATAACTTCTTCAACGATTGTTGGGTCTGCCATACGAGAAACGCCACCTGCTGCACGAATATCTGCTGGTACGCGCTCTAATGCCATAACGGCAACTGCGCCTGCCTCTTCTGCAATTTTTGCTTGTTCAGCGTTAATTACGTCCATAATAACGCCGCCTTTTTGCATTTCTGCCATTCCACGTTTTACACGTTCTGTCCCTGTTACGTTTGTCATGTTACAAAAACCCCCCTAGGTGAATTGCTTTTCCCCGTTAAAGGCGAAAATTAAGAATACTCTTACATTCTACCACTAACTATCAGATGCTTGTCTACTACTTTTTCATAAAGTCGGTATGAAAAATAGGAATAAGAAAAAGCCCCTACAATGAGGAGCTTTTAAAACCAACCTTTTACTGTATCAACAGCACTATTCCATATACCACTAAAGAAAGAACCAATTCCGCGCATAGCACGAGTAAACCAGTTTGCTTCTTCTACTTCAGCTGTTGTTACAAGATCCACTTGCAACGACTTACCAGTTAAAAATCCAGGATCGTTTGTATCTTTTGGCGTAATTACCATTTGACCAAGTGCAGCTCCCTTTTTAATAGGTGCCTCTTGTCCCTTACTTGATTCTTTTAATTCAGTTTTATAAACATCTTTACTTCCTTTTGGTACTGGAAGTGAAATGGCTTGTTTCGTTTGAACTGCTACATCTTTATCTTTCGCATTTTCTACTCGTACTGTTTCTTGTCCTTTTACTGAAGAACCTTTTTTATACATTTGTTTCATTTCAAAGTTAGCAAATCCATAATCATATAGCTTCTTTGTTTCATCAAAACGTGCTGTATGAGAACTTGTTTTAATCACTACAGAAATAAAACGCATACCGTTTCTTTCAACCGTACCAGTGAAGCAATCTCCCGCTTCTGGAGTTGAGCCTGTTTTTAGGCCATCTACGCCATCATATTCTTTAACTAAGCCCTTTAACATCCAGTTCCAGTTCGACATTGCAAACTTCTCTTTTTCTGGACGGAATTCTTTTTTCGGGATTTTTGCTGTATCTAACACTTTTGGATAATCTTTAATTAAATGTTGTGCTAAAGTTGCAACATCCTTTGCAGACATTTTATTTTCTTCATCCGCTGTTGTTCCTTCTGGATGCATTCCCTTTAAATCTTTATTCGTTAAACCTGTAGAATTGACAAATTTATAATTTTTCAACCCTAGTTCTTTCGATTTATCATTCATCATTTTTACGAAATCTACTTCTTTACCTGCAATTGCTTCTGCTAATGCAATCGTTGCACCATTTGCAGAGAAGATTGCCATTGCCTCGTATAACTCTTTTACTGTATAAGAGCCACCATTTTCTAATGCCACATTTGATAATGAAGCATCCTGTGAAACTTTATACGCATATTCAGAAACCTTAATTTTCTGATCCCACTTAAGCTTTCCTTTATCTACTGCTTCGTGAACTAAATACTCACTCATCATCTTCGTCATACTAGCAATGGATAATAATTCATCTGCATTCTTTTGATATAAAATTTTTCCAGAATTCGCTTCAACTAAAATTGCCGCACCTGCTTCAATATTTAAAGCAGCTCCTGTTTCAGCTGATGCATTGCTATATGGTAACAACATACTACAAGCTAGTGTAAACATTGTTACTAGTGCAATGAATCTTTTGCAAAACATACCTTTCACTTTTGCTACCCCCAATATCTATGTACTCACATAACCGTTATTCTAACATAATCAAAAAAAAATAGACAGAGATATAAAATCTCCGTCTATTTATATATAAGACATTATAATGAGTAGTTTGGAGCCTCTTTTGTAATTTGTACATGATGAGGATGACTTTCAAGTAAACCAGCACCTGACATACGAACAAATTGTGCATTCTCACGTAAGAATTCTAAATCTTGTGCTCCGCAATATCCCATACCTGCGCGTAATCCACCAACTAATTGATGAACCGTATCTGCTAAAGGTCCTTTATATGGTACTCGTCCTTCAATACCTTCTGGAACAAGTTTTTTATTTCCTTCTTGGAAATAACGATCTTTACTTCCTTTTTCCATCGCTCCGACAGAACCCATACCACGATATACTTTAAATTGGCGACCTTGATAAATTTCAGTTTCACCAGGACTTTCAGCAACACCAGCAAACATACTACCTAGCATAACAACATGTGCTCCTGCTGCTAAAGCTTTAACCATATCACCAGAGTACTTAATACCACCGTCAGCGATAACTGGGATACCGTGTTTACGAGCTTCTGTTGCACAATCATAAACCGCTGTTAATTGTGGTACACCAACCCCAGCTACAACACGTGTTGTACAGATAGAGCCTGGTCCAATACCAACTTTAACTACGTTTGCACCTGCTTCAATTAATGCTCTTGTTGCTTCAGCAGTAGCAACATTTCCAGCGATAATATTTAATGATGGATACTTTGCACGAACTTCTTTTACTTTATCAATAACGCCTTGAGAGTGTCCATGAGCTGTATCAAGTACGATTGCATCTACGCTAGCTTTTACTAATGCGTCAATGCGAGTCATAGCATCAGCCGTTACACCAACTGCTGCTCCAACTAATAAGCGCCCTTGCTTATCCTTCGCAGAATTCGGGAATTCAATTACTTTTTCAATATCTTTTATTGTAATAAGCCCTTGTAATACACCGTTGTTATCAACAAGAGGGAGTTTTTCAATTTTATACTTTTGTAGGATCTTTTCAGCCTCGTCTAGCGTTGTACCAACTGGAGCTGTAATTAGCTGTTCTTTTGTCATTACGTCGGAAATTTTGATTGAGTAGTCTTGGATAAAACGCATATCACGGTTTGTAATAATACCAACTAATTTTCGCTCGTCTAAATTATTTACAACCGGTACACCTGAGATACGATATTTCCCCATAAGGTGCTCTGCATCATACACTTGATGTTCTGGAGTTAAAAAGAAAGGATCTGAAATAACACCACTTTCAGAACGTTTTACTTTATCAACCTGCTCGGCTTGTTGTTCAATAGACATATTTTTATGAATAATCCCTAAACCGCCTTGACGAGCCATTGCAATAGCCATATCCGCTTCTGTTACTGTATCCATTCCTGCACTAATTAACGGGATGTTTAACTGTAAGCTTTCAGATAAAACTGTTTTAACACTTACTTCTCTTGGTAGTACATCTGACTTTGCTGGTACAAGTAATACGTCATCAAAAGTCAAACCTTCTTTAACAAATTTAGATTCCCACATAATTGTTCCCCCCATGATACCAGAAATTATTATTAGTAGCTTATCAATTGGTTAAAATACTGTCAAGGACGTATATATATGTTAGAATTTTTAGACAATAAAAGGAGCGTAATATATGCATCAAACACATTGTACTTGGCAGCAACTAAGTTTCTTCTTTTCATCTCAAAATGTACAACGTTATCTTGCCCGTTGTTATGAAAAATCCTCGATACAAAATGCCGAAAAAAAAAGTTTCGAAAATTGTTATCCTTTTATTTATTATTTAGAACACGGGAAAAATTATTACGAATTATATAAGGTAGCTCCCTTTTCGATTCAGCCAATGTTATTGTTTTATGGAATGAGCCAACTTTTTAAAGCATGCTTATTAACTATTGATCCAAACTATCCTGAATCCACTACTGTTTTAGCTCATGGCGTTACGACTCGTAAGCGGAAAAAACAGGGATATCAATTTTTAGAAGATGAGGTAAAGGTACAAAAAAATGGACTATTTACTCATGTTGCAGAACAACTGTTTCACATGAAACACTTAGAATCAGAGAAGTTTAACATGTTGGATTTAATGGGGAATATTCCTGAATTACAAAGCTTATTTTGCTATAGTCGGCGAGGTTCCACTTTATATAAAATTGATTCAACAAATGCAAATGAACTTTCCTTTTCAGTCAATATACTAGATCGACTTCATATGACTTCAGAAAGATTTTCACGTTATATTGAATCAATTTGTAAGCACTTATCCGTGCAACATGTCCCCGGGAAAACGAGCGCATCCAATTTACTTTTTACGGCTCCTATCCAATCGTGGAATCCTATATATAGTACGCCTTTATATTACGAATATCTCGCTGATACTTATTACTTACCACTCACAACTGATCCTAGAAATCCTACACCCGTATTACCTGAACTTCTCGTTCATTATTTATTGCTCTACAATTTAAGTATGATTTCTAGATACGAAACAGATTGGTGGTATGATTTACTTGGAAGCTATGGCTCTGAAGATTACCCATTTATTTATCAATTTCTTACTATTTCTGCTCAAAAAATTCCTTACTATATTTCGAATTTTTTACTAGCAGAACCGAACCTATTTCATGGGAAATAAAAAAAACACAAGTCAAAAGACTTGTGTTTTTAGTTGCTTGGCGACGTCCTACTCTCACAGGGACAAGGTCCCAACTACCATCGGCGCTAGAGAGCTTAACTTCCGTGTTC